>NZ_JAAKGQ010000030.1:0-47745 GCF_011043515.1 Sphingobacterium sp. SGL-16
TTTGAAAGAAAATAAAAAACACGGAAACATAGAAGGACTACTATATCTTACCGATATAATAGTCCCAAAGACTGTTAATGTTTAATGAACCGCCGTATGGCGAACGGCACGTACGGTGGTGTGAGGGGTCAGGTAATCAAATAATGATTACCTTCCTACTCTATCGGAATATTTGGCTGAATTTGTTATATTTGGGATTGTTAGTTGTCATCTTGACAGTATAAAAGATGAATTTAGAGTTTGGAATTCATTTTGATATTGAATAGAAAAGAGTTAAAAAGAATAGAAATTAAATAAAGAATAACGATATGACGATTTGGTTTTTGCTTATAGGAATTGGTATCATTAGTATGATTGTCCAATCAAGATTCAAGAATAAATTTAAGAAGTATTCGGAAATGCCTTTGACTTCTGGTTTATCAGGAGCCGAGGTTGCACAAAAAATGCTTCACGATAATAATATATATGATGTGAAAATTATTTCTGTAGAAGGACAATTAACGGATCATTATAATCCAGCAGATCGCACGGTGAATTTAAGTCCAGAAGTATATCACGGACGTAGTGTGGCAGCTGCTGCGGTAGCTTCTCACGAATGTGGACACGCTGTGCAACACGCTACAGCCTATTCCTGGTTGCAATTCCGTTCGGCAATGGTGCCAATTGTGAATGTTGCTTCGCGTATCGTTCAGTTCACGTTGATGATTGGTGTGATGTTGGCTATTTTCTCTAAGGTGTTAATATTACTTCAAATAGGTGTTGCTGCCTTAGCCGTAACTACAGTATTTAGTTTTATTACGTTGCCTGTAGAGTTTGATGCTTCCAGAAGAGCTTTAGCTTGGTTGAATACTGCAAATATTACACATTCTACAGTAGAGCACGATGGTGCACAAGATGCATTGAAATGGGCTGCGATGACTTATGTAGTAGCTGCATTATCTGCATTAGTAACATTATTATACTATGCACAAATGTTATTAGGTAGAAGAGATTAGTAAATCGAAATATACTTTTATACAGGGGGTAAATTATTTATCCCCTTTTTTGTGGAATTGCGATTTGAATGGGCGTCCTTTCACTTCAATTTTGTAACTTTGTAGCTTAGCATAAGAATTTCAAAAGATTAACTATGTTTTCAAATCTTCAGGATAAATTAGATAGAGCCTTTAAAGTATTAAAGGGACAAGGAAATATTACAGAAATCAACGTCGCGGAGACGATGAAAGAAATTCGCAAGGCCTTATTGGATGCCGATGTGAATTATAAAACAGCCAAAAGCTTTACCGATGAAGTAAAACAAAAAGCTTTAGGCGAAAATGTATTGACAAGTATTTCACCAGGTCAGTTGTTGACAAAAATCATGAATGATGAGTTGACAGCATTGATGGGTGGTACGGTTACTGATTTAGATTTATCAAAAAATCCTACTGTTATCTTAATCGCTGGTTTAAACGGTGCGGGTAAAACTACTTTCACGGGTAAATTAGCTAACTTCTTAAAAGACAAAAAAGGTAAAAAACCTTTATTGGTTGCAGGTGACGTTTACCGTCCTGCGGCGATTGATCAATTGGAAGTATTAGGTGGTCAAGTAGGTGTTCCTGTATATACAGACCGTAATTCTACAGATCCTATTGCTATTGCAAAAGCTGGGGTAGAAGAAGGTAAAAGAAATGGCAATAATGTAATCATCATCGATACAGCAGGTCGTCTAGCAATTGATGAAGCGTTGATGAATGAGATTACAGCTGTTAAAGAAGCTACTCAACCTCACGAAATTCTTTTCGTAGTGGATTCAATGACTGGTCAGGATGCGGTGAATACGGCTAAAGCATTCAACGATCGTTTGGACTTCACCGGTGTGGTATTGACGAAATTGGATGGTGATACACGTGGTGGTGCGGCTTTATCTATCAAATCTGTCGTAAATAAACCAATCAAGTTTATTGGTACAGGTGAGAAAATGGAAGCATTGGATGTGTTCTATCCAGATCGTATGGCATCTCGTATTTTGGGTATGGGTGATGTCGTTTCCTTAGTAGAGCGTGCTCAACAACAATTTGACGAGAAACAAGCAGCTGAACTTCAAAAGAAAATTCGTAAAAATAAATTTGACTTCAACGACTTCCGTTCTCAAATCCAACAAATCAAAAAAATGGGTAACATGAAAGATTTGATTGGTATGATTCCCGGAGCTGGTAAAGCATTGAAAGATATTGAAATCGAAGACGATGCTTTCAAGCCTATCGAAGCTATTATCGATTCTATGACTCCATTTGAGCGTGAGAATCCTGATGCTATCGACCAACGTAGAAGAAATCGTATTGCAAAAGGTTCGGGTACGAATATCGATGAGGTGAATAAATTAATCAAACAATTCATGGATATGCGTAAGGTAATGAAGCAAATGTCAAATCCAGCGATGGCTGCGAAGATGATGCGTAATATGCCTAAAATGCCAGGCAAACCTTTTTAATAGAGAAATGTTAATCCAATAATATTCAGAACCAAGTCAATTTCTTGACTTGGTTTTGTTTTTATAAATGATTTTTGTTCCTTAATTTTAGAGCTAAGGAATTAATTGTTAATTTTGTAATATGGACGATCACCCCACACAGTTATCAGCATATGGATCTATTCTCTTAATAGGAGTAGTAGGAATCCTATTGGTGTGTGTGACGATGTTCATGGCTAAATTATTAGCACCTAATAAACCTAATCCCATTAAATTAAGTACTTACGAATGTGGCGAAGAAACCACAGGAAGTTCATGGGTACAGTTCAATCCTAGATTTTATGTCATTGCTTTAGTATTCCTTTTGTTTGATGTGGAATTAATTTTTGTATTTCCATGGGCTACAGTTTTCGGTCAATCCGAATTAATTGCTGCAGATAAACGTTGGGGATGGTTTACGATGGTCGAGATGGCTATTTTCTTAGGTATATTGATTTTAGGACTGGTTTATGTATGGGTGCGTGGTGATTTGAATTGGGTCAAACCTAAACATACTATTCCTTCCGTGGATACAGGCGTACCGTTAAGTGCTTATGAAGCGTTGAATAGCAAACAATATTCTATCAAAGATCATAAAGCAGTAGAAGTGGTCGCTGAGCAAAAGGAAAAAGTAGTTCAACCTAAAGCATCTGTAGGATTCAAACCAAGATTTAAAAAACCAAACGCATGACAAATCTAGAGCAACAACTTAAATCAGATGGTGTCGTCGTCGCTAAGATAGATGACTTATTGAATTGGGCTCGTTTATCATCGATGTGGCCTATGAGTTTTGGTATAGCTTGTTGTGCTATTGAGATGATGGGCGCTATGGCATCGACTTACGATTTGGATCGTTTCGGTGTATTTCCTCGTCCTTCTCCTAGACAATCCGATGTGATGATTATTGCAGGTACGGTTACGTTCAAAATGGCAGATCGTATCAAAAGATTGTATGAACAAATGCCCGAACCACGTTATGTAATTTCAATGGGCTCTTGTTCGAACTGTGGCGGTCCATATTGGCAACATGGTTATCATGTAGTTAAAGGAGTGGACAAAATTATACCTGTGGATGTGTATGTACAAGGATGTCCTCCACGTCCTGAAGCCTTGATTGGCGCATTTTTAGAATTACAAAAGAAAATAGAAAGCGAGCAAATCTTTCAAGATAAGTATTTTGAAGAGACTGTTTAATAGTTAAAATATAATATGGCAAAAGATTTTTATGGTGAGTTGCAGTTAGGCATTCTTGGTGGCGGTCAATTAGGGCGCATGTTTATCCAAGAGGCTATCAATTACAACGTGAATGTACATGTGTTGGATCCGGATAAAAATGCTCCGTGTCGTAAACTATGTCAACATTTCGAATGTGGCTCATTGAGTGATTATGATACAGTTTACAATTTTGGTAAGGACTTGGACATGATCACTATTGAAATCGAGAAAGTAAATGTGGATGCGTTAGAAGCTTTGGAAGAAGAAGGTGTAATTGTATATCCGCAATCTCGTGTGATTCGTTTGATTCAAGATAAAGGATTGCAAAAGCAATTCTTCAAACAAAATGATATTCCAACTTCTGCTTTTCAATTTATCTCCAATGTTGATTCCTTGAAAACAGCTAATTTATCTATTCCTTACGTTCAAAAATTACGTAAAGATGGATACGATGGTAAAGGTGTAAAAATGATCCGCACAGAGGATGATTTAGCGAATGCTTTCACAGAACCTTCAATTATCGAAGAAATTGTAGATTTCGAAAAAGAAATTGCAGTTATCGTCGCACGTAACGATAAAGGAGAAGTGAAAACTTTCCCAATGGTGGAAATGGAATTTAATCCAGAGGCTAACTTGGTAGAATTCTTGATTTCCCCTTCCACTTATAGCTTCGAGATTCAACAACAAGCGGAAGAATTGGCTAAGAAAATTGCTAATGATTTACAGATTGTAGGTCTTTTGGCCGTGGAAATGTTCTTAACAAAAACAGGAGAAATCTTGGTTAATGAATTAGCACCGCGTCCGCATAATTCGGGTCACCAAACTATTGAAGGTAACTTCACTTCGCAATTTGCGCAACATATGCGTGCTATCTTTAATCTTCCTTTGGGAGATACATCTGCACGTTCAAATGCTGTAATGATCAATCTTTTGGGAGAAGAAGGTTATGAAGGTTTGGCAAAATACGAAGGAGTGGAAGAGGTGTTGGCAATGGATGGCGTATATGTACATTTATACGGTAAAAAATATACAAAACCATTCCGTAAAATGGGACACGTATGTATTGTAAATGCAGACAGAGAATTGGCAATCAGTAATGCGCGCAAAGTTCAAGAAATATTAAAAGTTATTGCATAAAAATTTATGAGTTCACAATCCGTGCAAGTAGGCATTATAATGGGAAGTAAATCAGATCTTCCAGTAATGCAAGATGCTGTAGATGTTTTAAAAGAATTAGGTGTTAGTTTTGAAGTAACTATTGTTTCGGCGCACCGTACACCTCATCGTATGTTTGAGTATGCAGAGAAAGCTGCTGAACGTGGATTGAAAGTGATTATCGCTGGAGCAGGTGGTGCTGCGCACTTGCCAGGAATGGTAGCTTCGATAACACACTTACCAGTTATTGGTGTTCCTGTTAAATCGTCTAATTCTATCGATGGATGGGATTCTGTGTTGTCAATTCTACAAATGCCAAATGGTATTCCGGTAGCAACAGTAGCGTTGAATGCTGCTAAAAATGCAGGTATCTTAGCCGCACAAATCATCGGAACTAATGATGCACAAGTCGCTTCGAATCTTTTGACCTTTAAAAAAGGATTAAAAGAGAAAGTAGAAGAAACAGCGACGGAAGTAGAAAATATGAAATTTTAAATATCAAAAGGGACTCGAAAGTCCCTTTTTTATTTCGCTAAAAACTTCTGAACATAATCATAGCTTTTCTTTACGCTCTCAAATTTATTTGGCAAATAAATATCATCCTGCTCTACAAAAGCATGGACTAATCCTGACTTTTGAGCAGCCTGTATAATATTCACAAAATCTATTGTTCCACTTCCAACTTCTGTATATTTCACATCTTTGAAAATAGAATCCAACGGTGATTGGTCATATTCTTCGCCCACGACGGTTTTTGTGAACTGTTTGTCCATATCTTTTACATGCCACATTTCGAATCTTCCAGGATATTTTTCAAAGTAGGAGATAGGATTTAAACCTGCTTTTTCTATCCAGAACAAATCCATTTCGAAAGCTACTAAATCTTTTTCGGTAAAAGCTAACATAATATCCAAACCTCTCGTATTATTCGCGAATTGTCTGAATTCCCAGAAGTGATTGTGATAGCCAATCTTTAATCCCGCTTTTTTTGCGATTTCTCCAGCTTTATTCAATTGTTCGGCTGCATATTGGTAATCTTCTACTTTAAGATTATTTAGGTCATGCATCGGATTTACCGGTGCAATTACATATTGTTGTCCAAGTTCAGCAGCTATTTCCACATATTTTTCAACACTTTCTTTATCGTTGTTATTACGATCCAAATATTTTCCTAAATCATAATGACCGCTGAAAGTTGATAATCCGTTATCCGATAGAATTTTCTTTAGCTCAGGAACTTTCAGTCCCCAGAATGAATTATTAGCGACATCTACACCAAAGGTTTCGATGTGAGTATAGCCTATCTTAGCAACAGTTTCTAAAGTAAGTTTGGGATCTTGTGATAATAGATCACGTAATGAATAAATCTGAAGACCTATATTGTGGATAGGACCCTTGCCTGTGACTGTTTTAGTGGATGAAGTACAAGCAGAAAGTAATGATGAACCGAGATAAGCACTTACAGCCCCTATACCTGCTTGTTTTAAAAAATTTCTTCTCGAATTTTGCATGTTTATAGTTTGATTAGTATTAATCAAGAACAATTTTTCCTTCAAATCGTTTTGATTGCGTATATATATTAATGCCTAGAAATGACCATTTATATTCTCCCGATACATAATATTGGAAAAGGTTATTTTTTATGGGCGTTATATCTATTATTCGTTGGTTCCATTTTACACCCGCTGCTAAACCAGTAAAACTAGTTCCAATACTTAGTGGAACATTTTGTGCGTATGGAAATTCTTGATATTGAACATCAATGGATAATCGAGCAAATTCTTTATCGTCTATAATAATGTTTTTGAAATCGGGTATACCAGCTTTATCTGAAAAATGATTTAAGGTTATATCATTCGACTTCTTGGAGGTTTCGGAAGGTAAAGAACTGGATAATAATGAGAGGGCTCCAAAAAAGAAGATTATTGCAGGAATTATTCCTATTCTTTTATTTATCAACGAAGTGCATTTAAAGAAGTAATAAATTAGTAGTATAAAACTTACCACATTTAATACACAGAATGATAAATAAAAGAATGAATGCATATCCTAGAAATCTTGGTCTTATAAATATAATAATTTTAACTTTAAAACAAAGGGCTTCCATTTTTGAATGGAAGCCCTTTGTTTTTATAGAATAATACAACTTAGACCGTCATAATATCTTTTTCTTTTAATTCTGCTAATGTATCTACTTTAGCGATGTAAGTATCCGTCAATTTTTGAACTTCAGCTTCACCTACTTTTATTTCGTCTTCAGAAGCACCGTCGTTTTTCAATTTCTTGATAGACTCGTTTGCATCTTTACGGATGTTACGTACCGCTACACGACCTTTTTCAGCTTCTTCCTTCGCTTTTTTCACTAAATCACGTCTTCTTTCTTCTGTAAGAGGAGGTACTACTAAACGGATAACAACACCATCATTTTGAGGATTAAGACCAATGTTAGAATCAATGATAGCTTTTTCAATTGTTCCTAACATAGATTTTTCCCAAGGTTGGATCACGATAGTACGTGCATCTGTAGTATTTACATTGGCTACTTGAGAAAGTGGAGTAGAAGAACCATAATAATCCACATGGATACCATCCAACATACCTGGAGAAGCTTTACCCGCACGGATTTTTGTTAGTTCTGACTCGGTATGAGCAACTGCCTTAGTCATTTTCTCTTTGCAGTCGTCCAATTCAATAGAAATCAGTTCGTTCATATGTTTTAATATTTTATACTTAACTTACTACAGTACCGATATGCTCACCATTCGCTAATTTTTTCAAATTACCTGGCTTGTTCATATCAAATACAATGATTGGAAGGTTGTTTTCTTGACATAATGTGAATGCAGTCATATCCATTACATTCAAACCTTTTTGGTATACTTCGTTGAAAGAAATATGTTCAAATTTAGTTGCTGTAGGATCTTTCTCAGGATCAGCAGTGTAGATACCATCCACGCGAGTACCTTTTAGTACAGCATCTGCATTGATTTCGATAGCACGTAAGGAAGCGGCTGTATCTGTAGTGAAATATGGATTACCTGTACCTGCTCCGAAGATTACAATTCTTCCTTTTTCTAAATGTCTAACTGCACGGCGACGAATAAATGGTTCACAAATTTGTTCCATTTTGATCGCTGTTAACAATCTAGTTTTCAATCCTACTTTTTCCAAAGCATCTTGCAAAGCCATACTGTTGATTACGGTAGCTAACATGCCCATATAATCGGCTTGCACTCTATCCATACCCGCTTTTTCGGCACTCAGTCCACGGTAGATATTTCCACCTCCGATGACAATTGCAATTTCTAAACCTTGAGAATGAATTTCTTTGATATCGTTAGCGTATTGAGCGACGCGATTGATGTCGATACCGTAATTTTGCTCACCCATTAGGGCTTCGCCGCTAAGTTTTAGTAGGATACGTTTATATTTCATATAGTTTTTTTCTTTGGAAGATTTCCAAAAGACAAAGATATAACTTTTTTCCTGCTATCTAAGGCAATAGAAGCATTTGTTTTATTTTTTTGAATTCGTAATAGCTTGTTGATAATAATCTTCATAAAGTGGTAAAATTTGACTGATTTCAAATTTTTGTGCATGTTCGTAAGCCGCTTGTTTGAACTTTTCTAAACGATCACAATCTTCCAAAATATGAATAGCATTTTGCGCCATTTCCTCAATATTACCTACATCACTTAGAAATCCTGTTACACCTTGTACGTTTAGTTCAGGAAGACCACCAATATTTGATGAAATCACTGGTACGCGACATGCCATCGCTTCCAATGCCGCCAAACCAAAACTTTCGGAAGAAGATGGCATTAAAAATAGATCGGAAACCGATAAAATTTCTTCCACGGCATCTTGCTTACCCAAGAAACGAACGGATTGAGAAATACCTAATTGACGAGATAATTCCTCCGCATTGCTACGTTCAGGGCCATCACCAACCATTAATAATTTACTAGGGATAGTTTTGGAAACTTCATGAAAGATGCGAACTACATCTTGTGTGTTTTTTACTTTACGGAAGTTCGAAGTATGCACCATAATACGTTCATTCCCTGGAGCTATAGCTTTTTTGAAATGTTCACGATTTTTGTTCACAAAACGCGTTAGATCGATGAAGTTTGGTATAACTTGAATATCTCTTGTAATATCAAAAGATTCCAGAGTTTGGCTTTTCAGATTTTCAGAAACTGTAGTTACTCCATCGGATTCATTGATAGAGAAAGTCACTACAGGTTTGAAGGTTTTGTCTTTTCCGACTAAGGTAATATCTGTACCGTGTAATGTAGTCACTACAGGAATATTGATACCGTAGGTCTTTAAAATTTGTTTTGCTAAATAAGCAGCAGAGGCATGTGGAATAGCATAATGTACATGTAGTACATCCAATTTCTCAAAACGAACCACATCTACCAATTTGCTTGCTAAAGCAGATTCGTAAGGTGGGAAGTCAAATAAAGGATATTGGGAAATCGAAACTTCATGATAGTATAAGTTTTCTAAGAAGAAATCTAAACGAGCTGGCTTGTTGTACGTGATAAAATGTACTTCGTGTCCTTTAGAAGCTAAACCTTTTCCCAATTCTGTGGCTACCACGCCAGATCCACCGAATGTTGGATAACAAACAATACCAATTTTCATGAAGAATTATTTATAATTTTATAACAAGCAAAGGTAAGCAAGGTTTTACATTCGATTTGCAATAAATTCGTAATCTTTATGTTATGATTGTCTCTGTAGCAGAATTAAAAAAGGAAATAAAATACAAAACATCACGTTCTTCTGGTGCGGGTGGACAAAATGTGAATAAAGTAGAAACCAAAGCTTCTTTGTTGTGGGATTTTGAAAATTCCTCTTTGTTAAGTGATCAGCAAAAAGTGCTTATCCGTACGAAACTTTCTAACCGTATTCAGGGCGATGGAATGCTGCAAATTGATGCTTCGGAAAGTAGAAGTCAGTTAGCAAATAAGGTGATCGCCTTTGACAAACTTTCGGCACTCTTGGAAAGTACTTTTAAAGTTGTGAAAAAACGTATTGCTACCAAAATCCCTCGCTCAAAAATTTTGGCTCGATTAGATCGCAAAGCAAAACATGCAGAAAAGAAATCTAATCGCAGATGGAAATTTGATTAAGTTGTTTTAAGGTTAATAAAAATTATTTTAACTAAAATAATTCTGTTTTTAATTATTAATCTATATTTACTATTGATTTAGTAGATTAAATAATTTTTACATTAACTAGTTTTAAATAACGCGTGAGTACAAAAGAAAATCAAACTGCCTTAGGCGATGTTGCAGCGAGACATCTAGCCATTGCTACCCGGACAGCTCCTCAATTAGAAAGTATTACGCCGAGATGGATTACCCTATTATAACAATGGCTGCCTGTTGAATCTGGTGTATTTCGCTTAAATCGTGTTGTAGGTGAAGAAGGAATCCAAGTGGATTGTTCACGTCGTGATGAAAGTGTATTGCCGCATACTTTCGTTGATTACGATGAGAATCCGAGAGAATATAATTTGAGTGCGGTTAATACGTTGATCGACATTCACACACGCGTATCGGATTTGTATAGTAAGCCTTACAATCAGATTAGTGAACAATTACGTTTGGCAATTGAAAAAATCAAAGAACGCCAGGAAAGTGAATTAATCAATAATGCAGATTATGGATTGTTGAATAGTGTGGCAAAAAAGCAGGTTATCAAAATGCGATTGGGACCTCCAACTCCAGATGATTTGGATGAGTTATTAACCAAAGTATGGAAAAACCCAAGTTTCTTCTTGTTGCATCCACAGGCTATTGCTGCTTTTGGTAGAGAATGTACCCGTAAAGTTGTCCCACCTCCGACAGTATCTTTGTTTGGTTCACAATTCATTACTTGGAGAGGTATTCCATTGATTCCGTCGGATAAAGTGCCTATTGTGAAAGGAAAAACAAAAATCATTCTGGTAAGAACAGGAGAAAGTAAGCAAGGTGTTGTGGGATTATATCAACCAAATCTTCCGGGTGAGCAAACACCAGGGCTTTCGGTAAAGTTTACAGGCATTAATGACAAAGCCATTGCTTCGTATTTAATTTCTTTGTATTGTTCTTTAGTGGTGTTGGTAGATGATGCTTTAGCCGTTTTGGAAGATGTAGATGTGACAAATTATCACGAATACAAATACTAATTGCATCTAGCAGTTAGTCATGTGTGATAAAGTACATTTATTCATTTTAAAACTAATTACATGGCACAATATAATTCAATACCTTCTGATAAGGAATTGGCAGCAATTGCAAACCAACTGTTTGAGGGGTTGTACCATTTTAACAATTCTTCCAACAATGCTAATCATTCGGACTCAGGAGTTTATCAACGACAATCGCCAGCAGATTTTGAACATGTGAGCTCGCATTCGAAAGAATTTAATATTTCTGATCCTCAGACAAGTCTCAAAGATCCTTTATTAAGAGATGAAGGCAAGCATCCTTTAGCGCAAGCAGGGGATGGGAGTTCACCACATTTCAAGCAAGAAGTAAAGCCTACTTTTGATAATTATGTCAATAAAGGATCGAGTTATTCGGGATTGGAAGATATTTCAGATAGATTTTCGGATTCGTACGCTTATCAGTCTATTTTGGAATCACAAACCTCTAATTTAGATGATTTGATTCCAAAAGATATTTCTGCATTCAATAATCCTGTGTCTTACCAACCCGATTTATCAGCGGATATACCTTTTGCGAAGGAGACTTATTCAGCATTCAATGCTGCAATTAGCCCTTTAGGAAGTCCATATTCATTTGTATGAAATGATTTACTTCAAGATCACAGTTCCAATTTTGATGTGTATGCTATTCGCAAGGATTTTCCGATTCTTGGAGAATATGTGAATGGTCGTCCGTTAGTTTGGTTTGACAATGCAGCGACGACACAAAAGCCACAAGTAGTGATTGACCGTTTGGCTTATTTCTACCAACACGAAAATTCGAATATTCACCGTGCGGCACATGAGCTAGCGGCTCGGGCGACGGATGCTTATGAGGGGGCAAGGGAAACTATCAGGGCTTTTATCAATGCACAGTCATCTAACGAAATCATCTTTACACGTGGAACAACTGAATCCATTAATCTTATAGCCAATAGTTGGGGTGCAGAAAATCTCAAAGAAGGTGATGAAATTATTATTTCAAATTTAGAGCATCACGCGAATATCGTACCTTGGCAATTGTTGAGCAAAAAGAATGGTTTCAAGATCAAAGTTATTCCAGTGAATGATGATGGTGAGTTACTTATTGATGAGTACAAAAAATTATTCACGGATAAGACGAAACTGGTTTCATTTACGCATGTGAGTAATGCCTTAGGAACCGTCACACCTGCTAAACAAATTATTGAAATAGCGCATTCAGTTGGTGCTAAAGTGTTGCTAGATGGTGCACAATCTATTTCGCATATCAAAGTAGATGTTCAAGATTTGAATCCAGATTTCTTTGTTTTCTCTGGGCACAAAATTTTTGGACCTACTGGAATAGGTGCGGTTTATGGAAAAGAAGAATTGCTTAATCAAAAACGCAACCTTACCAAGGTGGTGGAAATATGATTCAGGATGTTACTTTCGAAAAGACAATTTTTCACCCTGCACCCAATCGTTTTGAAGCAGGAACTGGTAATATTGCGGATGCCGTAGGTTTAGCCACAGCGTTGGATTACGTACAAAAAATCGGTATAGGACGAATCGCCAGATATGAACATGAACTTTTGGATTATGCTACGAGTCTATTTAAGCAAATTCCAAAAGTAAAACTTATCGGAACAGCGAAAGATAAAGCGAGCGTTATGTCATTTACAATTGCTGGTTTCAGCAATGAGGAAGTAGGAAAGGTATTGAATGATCATGGTATCGCTGTGCGTACGGCACACCATTGTGCACAACCAATTTTGCGCCGATTAGGTTATGAAAATTCTGTACGACCTTCTTTTGCTTTTTACAACACCTTTGCAGAGATTGATTTATTAGCTGATGTGGTTCGAAAATTAGCGTGTAGTAAGTTTGTAGATTAAAACATTCTTTGTTACAAATAGGCTTAGGCTTTCATGCTCAATGTAGTATGGAAGCCTTTTTTTTATGAAAACTAAAAAAATAGTTGTAAAACTAAAAAATTAGTTTTAGATTAGTTTTAGTAATCGATTATAGGCAGACGTGCCAATTTAATTTTTATAAATAGAGTTATGGACGAAATCAAAGAACTTACAAAGGCGGAAGAGCAAATCATGCATGAATTGTGGGAGATGGGCGGAGGCTTCGTAAAAGAAGTGATCGAACGTCTACCTGAGCCAAAGCCTGCATATAATACTGTTTCTACAATAATTCGTATTCTCGAGACCAAGGGTTTTGTGAATCACGAGGCTTACGGTAAGAGTCATAAATATATTCCAACGATCAGCAAAGAAGACTACAAGAAAGTCGTAGCAGACAAATTGTTGAGTGGTTATTTTGAAAATTCACCCAAACAGATGCTTTCTTTCTTTTTGGAAGAGAACAAATTGGATGTCAAAGATCTGGACGATATTTTGAACATTATCAACAAGCACAAATAAAATTATAACTACTTATAAACTTACGTTATGGTAATTTATCTGCTATTAGTCAATATAGCTGTCATCATAAGTTATAGCTTATACTATTTCAGCTTTCGTAAATTAACTTTTTTCCAGTGGAACAGAGTTTATTTGCTCAGCACAGCATTTTTCGCATTACTGATTCCGATAGGACTATTCATAGATTTATCCACATTTTTTGAGGATGATATTATTATTCCTATGATCAATGTACACGAATTTATTGATATACCAATTGTCGTCTATGCACAGCAAAATTCTTCCTTGTATTTGGTGGATATGCTAAAATGGATTTATATTGTTGGTTTGATTACAAGTGTTTCAATCATGTTTTGGAGACTATGGCATGTGCGCAAAATGTTTCAAACTGACGCACTTTTTTTGGGTTTCTCCTTCTTCAATAAAATGTTTTTAGGTAAAGAAGTCAAATCCTATAAAAGTATTGAACGACACGAAGAAATTCATATCGAGCAAGGACACAGCTATGATATACTATTTATGGAGTTGTTCAAGGCATTGAATTGGTTTAATCCTGTGGTGTACCACCTGAGCAAGGAAATAAAATTCCAGCACGAATGTATAGCGGATGAATTGAGTTCGGAAGATAAAGTAGCTTATGCAGAGTTATTAGTGGCTCATGCCCTCAAAGTACCCCAAAATTTATTGGTGCATGAGTTTTCCAATCAATCGTTTTTAAAGAAAAGAATTATGATGTTATTTAAGAATAAATCATCAAAAAATAAACGCTTTTTATATTTAGGAATTATTCCAGCAGTATTAGTTGTTGGAATATCAACGGTAATATTTAATACCTCCAGAGCTAAAAGTGTCGTTGCAAAGGTTGAATCCAAGATGGAAGATGTGATGTTGCAAGCGCAAACAACTAAATTACAAAATATTGATTATACTAAAGATAGGGATCTTGCAGAACCAGAAATTGGTATTGATGCATTTACCACAAATATTTACAAGGAAATACAGAAAAAAATTAAGGAGTCCAATGAGCAATCTTTGCAAGTGTACATGAATGTAAAAATTCAAGTTTTAAAGAATGGAACAGTTGGAAATATTGATATTAGTAGTCAAAACAGTCAGGATTATCAAGATCTCGTTTCAGATATAGTTAAAAGAACGAAATGGCTCCCTGCTCAAAAAAATGGAGTTGCGGTAGATGCAGTACGTGAAGTGAGGTTAGGTACAGGAACTTTCGGAAAAAATAAGGACTTGCCTTATCAAGAGGGCGGTAATGAAATTTTTAGTGAGACAGAAATACTTCCAGAACCTCAAGGAGGAATGGATGAATTTCGAAAATGGATAGGAAATAATTATCAATATCCTCAAGCTGCTATTGATGCGGGTGTCAAAGGTACTATCAAAACACGTTTTATTATAGAAAAGGATGGCTCATTGTCGGATATTAAAATTGTAGAAGATCTAGGTCATGGAACAGGGGAAGCAGCTTTGGAGCTGCTTAAAAAATCACCAAAGTGGATTCCTGCAATTCAAAATGGCTATAAAGTACGCTATGATTTCATCTTGCCAATACGGTTAGATTTGACGGATATGGGAGAAGTTGAAGAGAGTTCACAAGCTAACATTCAGGGTAAACGTGGCGAAAATATATCAAAAAAAGTAGAGGGAAATGAAACATTTTCTGCAGTTGAAATCCAACCACAGCCGCCAGGTGGATTAAATGCTTATCGTCAATGGATTGGAGATAATTATAAATATTCACAAGCTGCAATTGATGCCGAAGTAAAGGGGACAATTCAAGTTACTTTTGTTGTTGAAAAAGATGGCTCACTTAGTGATTTAAAAGTGGTAAGAGATTTAGGACATGGTACAGGAAATGCAGCGATTGCTGTTTTAAAAACTTCCAAGAGATGGTCTCCTGGTATTCAAAATGGTAAAACTGTACGTGTAGCTTATTCTTTACCTATTCGTTTGGATTTGACGAAAAGTTAATATGAAATTAACCACTTTGTTGCTCTCATTTTTTGCCTTAATTTCCTGTTCTTCCCACAAATTCGCAAAGGAAAGTGTATTTGTGGATGATGTGGATGAATACTTTAATCCAGCATTGAAGGTAAATGTGTGGACATATATGAATTTCTATCCTTATCAAGATGGTGGAGAGACAGGAGTGAAGTTGAATGAGTTTTATGCTCAAGATATAGATGTACTAAAGAAAATTGGTCTAAAGAGTAGGGGAGCAAAAGTTCTTTTTTCTGCAATTCCAAACTCATCACCTCAGTACCATCTTTTGGCAGTTTTACATCAAAAGAAGTTACCGAAAACTGAGGGTTTTGAAAAGAAGGAAGTCGGTAAAGATCAACATTATCTGCAAAAGGACTTTGAACTGGGGAGATTAGACATACGTCAGGTATTGATTCCTTTTGAAAAGGGCAAAAAAATGTTGAGTTTGGTGTATTACATTAGCAGTGAAGAGCATTTGAATTGTAAATTTTGCAAATTGGACTATCTAGCTAAGATTAATGCAATAAACCTACAAGATACACAGCAAAAGATTTATAGAAACAATTGGAAAATCGCAGAGAATATTTCGGAAAAAGCGATGGATTCAGAAATTTCCGTCCCCTCAATCATCCAGGATGTAAAAGGAAAAGTTTATTTAAAACTCTTCGCGGAATATGAAACAGAAACTGGAATCAACTATTTCCATATTCTAGATTCAAAACATAAGGAAGAAAAGATAAAACTCAAGCTACTTCCAAACCGCTATTTCTTAGAATATCAAGATGAAAAATTTAAAACAATTCACCGTGATACGATACATATAAAATCATAAAAGAATAAAGCTAGGTTAATCACCTAGCTTTATTCTTTTGATTTATTATTTATGATTACCTTCCTGTACCTTGAGCATCAGCTAATGGCATATCCACTACAGGTTTTTTATCACGATTTGCAATTTCCCATGTTGTGTTGAAAATCAATTTCTCACGTTTTACCATCATTGGGAAATCAATTTTATCTACAGTGTCTTCTGGTGTATGGTAGTGTGGGTGCAATCCAGAGAAGAAAAATAACGATGGAATACCATTCTTCGCAAAATTGTAATGATCCGAACGATAGTATAAACGCATTGGCTCTTCTGGATGATCATAGTCGTAATCCAATTTCATTTTTGTCTCAGCGTTCGCTTTTTCTACGATTGGCTTTAAGTCCGAACTTAATTTATTCACACCAATTACGTGAATATAATTATGGTCACCATTCAAATGTTTATCATCTATACGACCAATCATATCAATATTAAGACAAGCTACTGTTTGCGTCAAAGGAATGATAGGATTTTCTACATAAAATTGCGAACCTAATAATCCTTTTTCTTCTGCAGCTAATGCAATAAACAAAATACTGCGACGAGGACCTTTTCCTTCTTTCTTAGCTTGTGCAAAAGCTTTAGCTAATTCAACAACAGCAACAGTACCCGAACCATTATCATCAGCTCCAGGGAAGTAAGTGCCGTCTGGCAAAATACCATCATGATCCCAGTGTCCACATACAACGATAACTTCATCTTTCAGATCAGTACCTTCTAGGTAACCAATTACATTTGGATCATTTAGCTTATCATTCTTAACACCCATAGAGGCTTGCACCGGCGATTTAATAACTGGAGGTTGTGCAGCTGCACTCGTAGTTTTAGCGGTAAAATTATTTACGCTGGTACCAATTTTTGAAAGTAATTGATCCGCTAATGAAGTTTTGATATGCACTACAGGGACAGATGTTCTTGTAGCTTGATTAACATTTCCTTTATCTAGGCCAACGCGTCCCATCATTCCACGGTTGTTCATGCGTTTGATCATTTCCTCATTTTGAGAACTTGTCGCCAGAATCAATTTTGGATTTAACTTTGTTAACTCTTGGATTCTTTTGAAGCGACTTGTGCTCCACATTGATTTCGAAGTGCTCCCCGAAATAATAGATTTTCCATCTGCGTCAACAGGTTCGCCTTCGTTTATGATTAAAACAACCTTTCCTGTAATATCAATGTTTTTTAATTCATTGTATTTTTCATCTTGAATACCGTAACCTAAGAAAATAATCTCATCAGATGAGAATGTACCGTCAGTATTATCTCCTTGCACATAAAAATCCTGACCGTATACTAAATTTTGGCCCGCAAGTGTGAAGTTCTGAACTTTATACGCTACTTGTAATAAAGAAACAGGTTGGTAATACGATCCATTTACAATGGGTTTTAAACCATACGATTGAAATTGATCAGCTACATACTTTACAGTTTTTTGACCACCTTCTTGACCTGTTCCTCTTCCCGCAAATTCTTTACTTGCCAGAATAGTCAAATGGTTTTTCGATGATTCTTCCGTAATGGTATTAGCATATTTTGAAGGTGATTGTGCCACCGAACAGCTATAAGCTAGAGGAAGAATAAAAAATATTGAAAGGATTTTTCTCATAGTCAGTTTATGATTATTGGTTAAGCACAAGCGATTTTATTTACACGTGTTGCGTGTCTTCCACCTTCGAATTCAGTAGTAATAAAAGTTTGTGCGATTTTTTTTGCTAATTCTAGATCGATGAAACGTGCAGGAATACATAATACATTCGCATTATTGTGTTGACGTGCTAAAGCAGCGATTTCATTTTGCCATGCAATAGCTGCGCGGATTCCTTGATGTTTATTTGCTGTAATTGCCACTCCATTCGCGCTACCACAAATTAAAACACCTAATTCATTTTCTTGATTTTCTACCGAAGAAGCTACAGGATGTGCGTAATCAGGATAATCTACTGAATCTCCAGTCGCAGGACCAAAATCTTGAACTTCATGTCCCAACTCTTTCAAATACGCTACCAAAGTCTCTTTGTAATCGTAACCTGCGTGATCGCTGCCTATTGCAATTTTCATAGTATTATATTTTTAATTAGTATAAAATTCTTTTTCTTTTAGTTGTTTCTTACGATGTACGTTTGCCGATACCGAAATACTCAATTCATATAAGATAAACATCGGTGCACTTACGGTAAGCAAAGTAATAACATCCGCTGTAGGTGTAATTATCGCTGCTATAATCAAGATGATAACAATCGCATAGCGTCTACTCGCACGCATAAATTGCGGTGTCATTAAGCCTAATTTTGATAGTATAAAAATCAAAATAGGTAATAAAAATATCACTCCACAGCCCAATGTCAACGTAGCAATGGTAGATAAATAAGAGTCAATGGTAATTTGGTTTGTAATCTCTGTACTTAAAGAAACGTTTGCCAAGAAATTGACTGAAAGAGGAACCACAATATAATATCCAAACAAAGCTCCTAGAGCAAAAAGGATAGAAGCATAAAACACAAATCCACTAGCTGATCTTCTTTCTACATCGGTCAACGCTGGTTTTACAAATAACCATACTTCAAACAATAAATACGGAAATCCTAAGGCAACAGCCATCAATAAACAAGAGTTAATCTGCAACATAAACTGTCCAGCCAATTCTGTATTGATAATGTTAAAAGGAATTTTTTCTACACAAAACCCATCCAAATTCAATAAGTCTCCCACTTTACACATCATACGGTAAGTCCAAAAATCTAAATTTTTAGGACCCATAATGATTTGATTGAACACAAAATCGTAAAATGTAAATGAAAGTATAGCAAATACAGCAACCGCTATTACAGCACGGATGATATGCCATCTCAAGACTTCTAGGTGCTCGAAGAATGACATCTCTGCTTCTAAGTTCTTTCCTTTATTCTTTATAGCGTCGATGAGTTTTTTATTTGACATAAGCAATTTTAAGTAACGAAAACAAAAATACCATTCTTTGGGATAAGAATGGTATTTAATTAAATATCAACACAAAATTTTTACGCTTCCTCTTCTTCTGGGTATTCAGAAAGATCAAAAGTTTCCATGAATTTTGTAGTAAAATTACCTGCTCTGAAATTTGGATCACGCATTAATCTCAAATGCAATGGAATAGTGGTCTTAATACCTTCGATTACAAATTCGCTTAATGCTCTTTCCATCGTAGCGATTGCTTCTTCACGCGTTTGAGCCACACAGATCAATTTCGCAATCATAGAGTCATAGTTTGGTGGAATAGTATATCCAGCATATACGTGCGTATCTACACGTACACCATGACCACCTGGAGAGTGGAAATTAGTAATGCGACCTGGTGAAGGACGGAAATTATTAAATGGATCTTCAGCATTGATACGACATTCTATGGCATGCATAGTAGGCTCGTAACTTTTTCCTGAAATAGGAATACCAGCAGCCACTTTAATTTGTTCTTTGATTAAATCAAAGTTGATTACTTCTTCCGTAACAGGGTGCTCAACTTGAATACGAGTATTCATTTCCATAAAGTAGAAGTTGCGGTGTTTGTCCACAAGGAACTCAATTGTACCAGCACCTTCATAATTTACAGCAGTAGCTCCTTTGATAGCTGCTTCACCCATTTTTGCACGCAATTCAGGTGTAATAAATGGAGAAGGAGCTTCTTCTACTAATTTTTGGTGACGACGTTGGATCGAACAGTCACGCTCAGACAAGTGACATACTTTACCGTATTGGTCACCAATTACCTGAATCTCGATGTGACGCGGTTCTTCAACGAATTTTTCTAAATAAATCCCATCATTACCGAAAGCTGCGCCAGCTTCTTGACGTGCGGAATCCCAGTTTGGTTCGAACTCTTCATCTTTCCAGATGATACGCATACCACGGCCACCACCACCTGCAGTAGCTTTGATAATAACAGGGTAGCCAATTTCATTAGCTAATTTGATACCTGTTTTTACGTCAGGTACAAGACCATCAGATCCAGGTACTGTAGGAACTCCAGCTTTTTTCATTGTATTTTTAGCTGAAGCTTTATCTCCCATCTTCTCAATTTGGTCTGCAGTAGCACCAATAAACTTGATACCATATTCAGCACAAATTGCTGAGAATTTAGCATTCTCAGATAAAAATCCGTATCCTGGGTGGATTGCATCTGCATTTGTTAATTCAGCAGCTGCAATGATATTTGGAATATTTAAATAAGAATCTTTACTTGCTGGAGGACCAATACAGACAGCTTCATCTGCAAAGCGTACGTGCAAACTATCTTTATCTGCTGTTGAATATACAGCGACACTCTTGATGCCCATCTCGCGACATGTGCGAATGATACGTAGAGCGATTTCCCCTCTATTTGCTATTAATATTTTTTTGAACATAAGGAATGACTTAATATACCAATTGTACTATGCTTGCATAGCATCTTATTAAACTCAAAAAGCTGCCTAGGGCAGCTAGAGATTATCTTGGATCAACTAAGAATAATGGTTGATCGTATTCAACTGGTTGCGCGTCGTTCACTAAAATTTTAACGATTTTACCAGAAACTTCCGATTCAATTTCGTTGAATAATTTCATTGCCTCGATAATGCATAACGGTTTTCCTGGTGCAATCTCATCACCTACATTGATAAAGGCTGGTTTATCAGGACCTGGAGAACGATAGAACGTACCAATCATCGGTGATTTAACTGTGATGTAGCTAGACTCATCAGATGCTGGAGCCGCTGGTGTAGCAGGGGTAGTCGCTGCAGGTGCTGCCGGAGCCGCTGGTACAGGAGCCGCAGCAGGGATAGCTGCTGGTACTGTCGCTGTTACATACGTTGGTTCTTGATTTGTCTTTATCGTGATTTTGAAATCTTTCTCTTCAATCGATACTTCATTCACACCTGATTTAGATACGAATTTAATCAAGTCTTGAATTTGTTTAATGTCCATACTCATGATAGTAGGTTTTGTCAAATTTGTTTATTAATTATTAAAAATTAGTCGATAAATATAGGAAAAATTGACTTAGCTAGTAAGCCCATTTTAAATAAACTGATCCCCAAGTGAATCCACCACCGAAAGCAGCTAATATTAAATTATCACCTTTTTTCAATTGGCTTTCCCATTCCCATAAACATAATGGGATAGTACCACTTGTGGTATTTCCGTACTTATGAATATTTACCATTACTTTTTCTTCTGGTAAACCTGCACGTTCAGCGGTAGCGTCGATAATTCTTTTGTTAGCTTGATGTGGCACTAACCATGCTACGTCATCAGCTGTCAAATTATTGCGTTGCATAATTTCATGTGCAACATCTGCCATGTTTGTAACAGCAAATTTGAAAACTGTACGACCTTCTTGGTAGGCATAGTGTAAACCTGCTTCTATAGTTTCGTGCGTTGCAGGGTTCAATGAACCTCCGCCTTTGATGTTTAAGAATTGACCGCCCGAGCCATCAGTTTTTAGAATAGTATCTTGTATGCCGTTACCTTCATCATTTGGTTCTAACAATACTGCTCCACATCCATCACCAAATAGAATACACGTATTGCGATCTTTGTAGTTTACTACAGAAGACATTTTGTCTGCGCCGACAACCAATACTTTCTTATGTTTTCCTGATTCAATAAATTGAGTTCCTGTTGTCAATCCGAATAAGAAACCAGAACAAGCTGCTTGTAGATCGTAACCCCAAGCATTTTTAGCTCCGATTTTGTCTGCTAAGATATTTGCTGTGGCTGGGAATAACATATCTGGAGTACTTGTACAGAAAATAATCAAATCGATTTCTTCTGCAGTAATACCTCTCTTTTCTAATAGACCTTTTACTGCGGGTACTGCAAGATCTGAGGTAGCTAATCCTTCTCCTTTTAAGATACGGCGTTCTTTAATACCAGTACGAGAGACAATCCATTCGTCATTCGTATCCACCATAGTTTCAAGTTCCTTGTTTGTCAATACATAATCAGGAACATATCCGTTTACCGCCGTGATAGCTGCGTGAATTTTAGACATATAATGTTAGTTAAAAGCAGTTTTAATCTTATCGATAAATTTCGATTCGATCATACCTTTAGATAGTAATACCATATTTTTTATAGCAGTAGGAGAGGAGATTCCATGTCCAATTAATACAGGAGCATTCACACCTAGAATTGGACTTCCACCATATTGCTCATAGTTGAACCTATCAAAGAAATCATCTTTAAAACCTTTTTTCAAAGTAACAACATAAAATGATTCGGCTAATTTAAGTACCACGTTTCCTGTATAACCATCACATACGTATACATCCGCATGATCCGAAAATAAGTCGCGGCCTTCGGCATTGCCTATGAAATTAATTTTAGGGTTTGATTTGAGTAAAGGATAGGTTGAGATTGTTAGGGCATTACCTTTTTCTTCTTCTTCGCCAATGTTTAATAAACCTACTTTAGGATTTTGGATGTTGTACACATATTCTGCATACAAACTGCCTAATAAAGCGAATTGGTTTAACATTTCAGGTTTACAATCTGCGTTAGCTCCCACATCCAAAAGAATTCCAAAGCCTTCTTTTAATTTGGGTACATTCGTTGCGATTGCTGGTCGCATTACTCCTGGAATAGTTTTAACGCTGAACATAGCTCCCACAAGCATGGCGCCTGTGTTGCCGGCAGAAGAGAAGGAGTCTATCTCGCCATTTTTTAGTAATTCAAAACCTTTAGCGATGCTTGAATTAGGCTTCTGTGTGATAGCTTTGGTAGGATGCTCATGCATAGAGATAGCATCTGGTGCATGTACGTAATCAAATAATGATGGGTCTGCGCCTGCTTCTTCTATGGCTTTTCTTGTGTCTTCCTCAGGACCAATCAACACTATGCGTTGATCATCAGAAAGACTTTTTTGTGCTTCAATAGCACCTAGTATGTTTGATTTTGGGGCAAAATCCCCACCTAGAACGTCTAATCCTATCTTCATCCGTTATTATTTTTCTCCTTCAATAATACGCAAAAACATCCCAAAGTAAAGCAAAAAAATCTATTTTTTACTCAATTTGGGATGTTTTCTCTAAAGATATTTTTAGACAGCTGCTGCTCTCTCAACGATTAATTTACCGTTGTAATATAAGTTGCCATCAACTTCGTACGCTTTGTGAGGTACGTGTACAGCACCAGTTTCTTTACAAACTGTCAATGTAGGTTTTTCAGCCTTATAGTGCGTTCTTCTTTTGTCTCTTCTTGATTTCGAAGTTTTACGTTTTGGATGTGCCATCTCGTATTATGTTTTTTAATTGTTTTTAATATTCTTTAATGCGGCCCAACGCGGGTCAATGTTTTCTTCCTCTATGTCCGATCCTTCTTCTTCTGAACTGATTTTAGCGAGCATCTCTGGATCACACGTAATATTTACACCTTGCTCAGTACATTTTGTATAATACGGAACTTGTACATTAATGTATTCGTACAACAGGTTTGCTATATCAAGCTCATGATCTGTTTTATTGAGAATAATTACTTCATCAGTTTCGTTGTCCCACTCTTCATTGATGAATTTTACTATAATTCTTTCTTGAAAAGATACAGGAGCATCGAATTCGGCTAAGCATACATCACAATTCAATTTTATCGTACCCTGAATGTCAAAATTGACAATCAGCATGGCTTCCTGTTTTTGTAGGGAGACGTTAGCGGTAAGATTACCTTTCTTTACTAATGAATGCTCGTAGCAGTCAAAGAACTTATCGTTTATCTCAAACTCAAAATCGTGCTTTCCTGCTGCTAATCCCGAAAATGGAATTCTATATTGTTTTAGATACTTCACAATCTTGTATTTGAGCCTGCAAAATTAATGTTTTATATTTTAGGATGCAATTATTTTGTGAAATAATTATTCATCATCACCATAATATTTTACACCTAATTCTATTTTTTCACGTCCATTCGCCATACGCCATTTATTCGTGTCACGTAGCGAATATGCACAGCCACAGTACTCTTGCATGTAGAATTTCTCACGTTTGCTAATTTCTAACATACGAGCGGAGCCACCTTTTTTTCGCCAGTTGAATGTCCAATAATCCATATTAGGCCATCTCGATACTGCACGCAAGCCACAGTCGTTGATCTGCTCCATATTCTTCCAGCGAGAAATGCCTAAGGAGCTGGATATTACGTCAAATCCATTTGCGGCAGCGTATTCTGCTGTTTTTTCGAATCGCATATCGAAACACATGGTGCATCTTTCGCCTCTTTCAGGAGCATGCTCCATGCCTTTGGCTAATTCAAACCAATGGTCAACGTCATAATCCGCATCGATGAAGGGGATATTGTGTTTCTCAGCAAAACGAATATTCTCTTCTTTACGAATGTCGTATTCTTTGCGTGGATGAATATTTGGATTGTAGAAATAGATAGTGAATTCTATATCAGATGCAATCAAAGCCTCCATGACTTCGCCGGCACAAGGAGCACAGCAGGAGTGCAGAAGTAATTTTTTGCCCTGATTAGGTAATTCAAGTTTCTCTCTTATCAATTCTTTTTTAGTTTCCATAGCCTCAAAGGTATTCGACTACAATTTTACGGAAATCTGCTGGCTTTTAAAAGTAATTTCAATTTTGTAACGTTCAGAATGCTATTTTCGTTTAAATACTTACTAACAAAAATTTATACATTTGTAAACGAAGTAATCGATTCGAATTATATGCGCAAATTATTATTTTTATATTTAATACCGACACTATTAATAGGAGCTATTTCATGTCAACGTGACGATGATGAACCACCAGCAAGAGAGATAAAAGCTATTTCAAGATTATACGTTTCTACTTCAGATTATCAGGCTGGAGCGTCGACTAATTTAGAAAATATCTGGATTGTGGATCCCGCTGATGGCGATACTTTTCCCGCAGAATCAGATGTGAAAGGTTATGTGTCCGCAGCAAAAGGAGGTAGAACTATTCATTATTCTCCGTTGAGCAATGGTATGATATTTCAATCGGGGATAAATTCACCTGGTTTAAATGATACTTCCATTCAAGTATTATCTGTGAATGTTTTGGGAGTGCCTTCGAGCCGCGCAAAGTTACCGAACAGAAGGTTAGACAATGTAAGGGGGATGCATTACACCGTTGTAAATAACGCCACAGGTACTTTAGCTCAAGAGTTTCTATTAGCTATTCAAAAATCGGATACTGTTGCTACACCTTATTTATTTGCTTTTTATAAGCCTATTAATTCAGGTTTCTATGCTAAACCTCGTTTTCAAATGGTATTAGATTTTATTCCTTGGGGTATAACGATGGATGAAAAGGATGTATATATTGTTCGTACAGGAGATGCGAGTATTGAAGGGGCGGTTGTATCTTATAAAGGATTTGCTCAAAATCTCATCGAGAAATCGGATACTACGTTAACAAATATTTCTCCAACCTATACCTTAACAATTGAAGGTGCTAGAAATTTAAGAGGGATTTCTTATTCTAAATCAAAAGATATATTATTATTGACTGATTATTCGGTAGTTGGTAACGAAGTTAGAGATGGTCGAATTTTAGTGTTTGAAAACTTTTCTTCGCATAGTACTACACAAAAAATTACGCCTACGCGTATTATAACTGGCGCTGCTACAAAACTCAAACAGCCAATGGATGTGGCGATTGACTCTCGTGCAGACGGTAAATATATCTATGTCGCTGATTCTGGAGCTAAAAGAGTTTTTCGTTATTTGATTGAAGATAACGGGAATGTTGCTCCTAATGCAGAATTAAACTTAAGAGGTAGAACACCCGAAAGTATTTCGTTGGATGCGCGTTAATCTTCGATAATTTTTAAAAGGATGTCAATTTCCTCTCTTTTCTGAGGATTCCCAATATTTTCATAAGCCGTTATTAAATTGCGTAATACGCGTTTAATAATGGCTTTGTTCGTACAGGGCATGGTGTATTCTTCACTTGAAGGAAGGTTCAATTGCTTCAAGAAGGAATGTATATCGTTTTGATGCATGATTTGGCCTCTATTGAACGCGTTGATGTAAAACAAGGGAGGTTGTTCCATATCTTCCATGTACGCTACTATAAAGTGTTTTGGAAGATTTATGCCATAAATCGGGATATCCAATTGTTGGGCGATGATGCTATATATACACGATAAGGAAATAGGATTTCCACGTTTTGTTTCTAATACTTTATGAATAAAGGAGTTTTGCGGATCGTGATAATTTGTGGTATTGCCTGAAAGTCCAAATTCGCGGAAGATTATATTGTTAAGCAGTTTTACTTTCTCCAGCGGACTCATATCGTACATTAATTGAAACCACGCGTTTCGCTTCAGTTCCGAGATGGTCAACAATACATTATTTTCATCCAAATTAGGGTATTGGTATCGATTTATAATTAATAGACCTTCTAGTAAGTCATCATTGTTTTTTAAATCCCAAAATTGAAGATCATATTTTATCTGGTCAAATTGGATTTTGTGAATTATATTTTCAATTCTAGACTGAGATAATGGATCAAACGAAGATTCCCAATTTTCTTCCAGTAGTGGAATTACTTCTGGGCCAAATGTCACAAGACGTTGCTCCAACTGATTGAAAATTTCTGTATCTGGATCGTCTAATAAAGATATTATCGCTTTTACCTCTCTCTCATTCATATATTAAATTTAGTAAAATTGATTCATTTATTAAGAATTCAGCTTTCAAAAATTGTTAATCAATATGTGTATTTTTGCGCTATGATTTATCTTCTGAAAAAAATCAAGCATTTTATCACGTCAAATAGCCGTCATGGTACGCACTCCCCATTTGTATATGCTTTGACTGATGAATTGATTTATAATAAGAACATCACGCGAAGTAAATCGTTGATAGAGGATATTATAGATTATTATAATGTAAAAGGGGTGGAGAGTTCTTCTTTTTTAATTACCGATTTTCATCAGCATTCTTTAGACGATCTATTGGCTTTACAAGATTCGTATTTTATGATTTTCGTCAAAAACATACATCAAAAGGCAACTCATAGAAGAATCTGGAAATCCATGCAGGAACATACAGATTTTGTGGTATTGATTGATTTATTTGAATTTGGAATAATCTGTAAAAGAAAAGAGCAACCCAAGGAATCCTTTAAGTTGCGCTTTCCGTATTGGTTCTATTAAAACGCTTCGCTTAAGCTGAGGTAAAAACCTGTTTGCCTTTCTTCTCCAGTTCTTTTTTCCCCGAAAGCATAATCAAAACGTATACTGCTGCTATGTTCTATACTAAAGAAATAGCGCATACCAGCACCATAACTAGGTATAAAGCGAGCTTTGTGTTCTGGAGAAAAAGTAGTACCAGTGCCGCCAAAAGCTAGTATTCCGAATCGAGGGTGGAAACGATAGCGTAATTCCGCTTGCGTAGCTAAATAGTTTTTGTCTTTATAGCGTCCTAAATAATATCCGCGCATAGTCATGTCTCCTCCTAAATCACGTAAACTATAAAAAGGAATATTTTCTCCATACGTGCCACGATATAAAATCTGCCCAGCAACGTTAACCTTTTTTGATAATGGGTGAAACCCGCGTACATCAGCTTCTAAAAGTGAACCGTTAAAGTCTGTTTCCTTGAATAATTGAGGGACAAAAGCATATTTGAAACGGCTGTAAAAACCTTTGTTTGTATAAGTGGTGACATCGCGTGTGTCATATAATGCAGATAATCCAATACTTGCATATTGTCCTCCTGTTTTTCCTGAAATGCTGGGATCTCTGTCGAAAATCCCTCCATTTTCTTTGTCTTCAAATTTGAAATGATCATAACTTGTATTGACTCCAAGATATAATTTAGGAGCTATTCTTTTTTCTACATCTGCTTTAATGCGATAGAGTGTTTGATCTAAATAATCTTCGTCTGCTTTCCAAGTATTATTCCCTATGCCATAAAAGTTGAATGGCCAATCTCGCGCTCTGAGTTCTAGTAGGATATGGTAATCATTATTTTTTGTCCAAAGATCAGCGTTTATATTAATTTTTTTTTGCTTTTCCGTTGTGATAGTACTTATCAAAGAGATGTTAGAAGTGCGGCTTGTTACATTTTCTTTATCCAAATAGAAGTTGTAAGTAGCTGCGATTCCAAATTCTGCGCCAGTTTCTTGAGCGTATGCAAAGGCTGGTAAGATGAAAAAGCTTCCTTTTCGTGTGGTGTCACCCTGTGATGAAAAAGTGTTTTTGATAATTCTTTTGATAAAATTTGTGAAATCTTGAGCGTGTATAGATCCAGAAATGAGCAGCAATAAAAAAATAGTTAAGTGTTTTTTCATACAACATATGTTGAAAATTGTCGTTTCAAATATAACCCAAAACATTTGTAAAGGTTTGTTTAAATTTTTTAATGAAAAATTATTGAGCTGCATATCAGCTTAATGACGTTTTTGAATATCTTTTTTTGATTAAAAATTTTTGAAATGTGAATCCTGTGTCTATCTTTGCAACATCAAAAACGAACACAGGCGATGAATTGAGGACGTATTTTGATAGTGTTCTTTAAGAAATAAATAATAAAAAGTTTTTGATAAATTCTCTTGCAAATTTGAAATGAATTTTTCTATCTTTGCACCAGCTGCTCGGAAGAGTAGATGTTCTTCGAGAGTTTGATAAGACAATAAAAATAAAAGCCTCCTTAGCTCAGCTGGTAGAGCAACTGACTTGTAATCAGTAGGTCATTGGTTCGATTCCGATAGGAGGCTCTAAATGTGAGAAATCACAGGTCTGGAGGGGTTCCAGAGCGGTCAAATGGGACGGACTGTAAATCCGTTGCTTCGGCTTCGAAGGTTCGAATCCTTCTCCCTCCACACTAATATTGTTAGTTTACAATTTAAATCAATATTAGAGGTTGTAAACAAAAGCGGAAGTAGCTCAGTTGGTAGAGCGATAGCCTTCCAAGCTATAGGTCGCGAGTTCGAACCTCGTCTTCCGCTCCAAATTTTCAAGGTTTTTCAGTCTCTATCTTTCATGGTTCAAATGTGTAAGGTGGAGGCATAATTCCGTAAATAAGCTTTTATAAAAAGCCGAAGTAGCTCAGGGGTAGAGCACTTCCTTGGTAAGGAAGAGGTCGTGGGTTCAAATCCCATCTTTGGCTCGATACAATAAGTTTATTATTTTTGTAACAGAATTTAATAAGAAATATTTAATAATTACTAATTCGCATAAACATGGCAAAAGAGAAATTTGACCGTAGTAAACCGCACTTAAACATAGGTACAATCGGTCACGTTGACCACGGTAAAACTACTACAACTGCAGCTATCACTAAAGTATTAGCTGATAAAGGTTTATCAGAAGCTCGTTCATTTGATTCAATTGACTCTGCTCCTGAAGAAAAAGAACGTGGTATCACTATTAACACAGCGCACGTTGAGTATTCAACAGCTAACCGTCACTATGCACACGTTGACTGTCCAGGTCACGCCGATTACGTGAAAAACATGGTTACTGGTGCTGCTCAAATGGACGGTGCTATCATCGTAG
This sequence comes from Sphingobacterium sp. SGL-16, assembly GCF_011043515.1. Lineage (NCBI taxonomy): Bacteria > Pseudomonadati > Bacteroidota > Sphingobacteriia > Sphingobacteriales > Sphingobacteriaceae > Sphingobacterium > Sphingobacterium sp. SGL-16. The sequence goes on from NZ_JAAKGQ010000030.1 coordinate 29,802, forward strand.
TTGCTGCTACTGATGGTCCTATGCCTCAAACTCGTGAGCACATCTTATTGGCTCGCCAAGTAGGTGTTCCTGCGTTAGTAGTTTTCATGAACAAAACTGACTTAGTTGATGATCCAGAATTATTAGACTTAGTTGAAATGGAAGTTCGTGAATTATTATCATTCTACGAATTCCCAGGTGATGATATTCCAGTAATCAAAGGTTCAGCTTTAGGTGCATTGAATGGTGAGCCTGAGTGGGTTGAAAAAATTATGGAATTAATGGATGCTGTAGATAACTACATTCCAATTCCTCCACGTTTGACTGACTTACCTTTCTTGATGCCAATCGAGGACGTATTCTCAATCACTGGTCGTGGTACAGTTGCTACAGGTCGTATCGAAAGAGGTGTAATCAACTCTGGTGATCCAGTTGAGATCTTAGGTATGGGTGCTGAGAACTTGAAATCTACAGTAACAGGTGTTGAGATGTTCCGTAAAATCTTAGATTACGGTGAAGCTGGTGATAACGTAGGTTTATTGTTACGTGGTATTGAGAAAACTGATATCAAACGTGGTATGGTTATCTGTAAACCAGGTTCAGTAACTCCTCACACAGATTTCAAAGCTGAGGTTTACGTATTATCAAAAGCTGAAGGTGGTCGTCACACTCCATTCTTCAACAAATACCGTCCTCAATTCTACTTCCGTACAACTGACGTAACAGGTGAAATTTCTTTACCAGAAGGTACTGAGATGGTTATGCCAGGTGATAACGTTACAATCACTGTTAAGTTGATCAACGCTATCGCTATGGAAAAAGGTCTACGTTTCGCTATCCGTGAAGGTGGTCGTACAGTAGGTGCTGGTCAGGTAACTGAAATCTTAGCGTAATCTTATAGATTATCTATAAAATATTAAATAAGCTAATTAGCTGATGCTGATTAGCTTATTTTTTTCAATGTAAATATTGTTCTTTAAATAGTAAAAAAAAGCAAAAAACATTTGGTCTAATGCTAATAGAACACTATATTTGCATCACAAAATAAGAAATACACGGGCATAGTTTAAAGGTAGAACGAAGGTCTCCAAAACCTTTGGTCTGGGTTCGAGTCCTGGTGCCCGTGCTAAATAACTTAAATAAATAATCAAACAATGGCTAAAGTACTTGATTTTTTTAAAGAGTCTTATCAAGAGGTAACTGAGAAGGTTACTTGGCCTACTTGGTCTCAATTGCAAAACCATGCAGTGGTAGTACTTGTAGCTTCGTTGATCATAGCTTTAGTAGTATTGGTAATGGATAAGGCTTCAAGTAATGTATTGGAGTTATTATACGGTACTAAATAAAGTTCTATCTAGAAGAATAATATGGCTGATCAAAGTTTAAAGTGGTACGTTGTACGTGCTGTAAGTGGTAAAGAGAAGAAAGTAAAACAATACATAGAGGCGGAAGTTAATAGATTAGGTATTCAACACGTAGTACCTCAAGTGTTAATTCCGATGGAGAAGTATTACCAAATGCGCGACGGAAAAAAAGTAGCGAAAGAGCGTAACTACTATCCAGGATATGTATTAATAGAGGCTGCTTTAAATGGTGAAATCGAACACGCAATCAAAAATTTGAATAGTGTTATCGGTTTCTTAGGTGATAAAGCTGGTGTAGCAATTCCATTGCGTCAAGCTGAGGTGAATAGAATCTTAGGTAAAGTGGATGAAATGGCGGAGCAAGGTGAATCTATCAATGTAGCATACTTCGTAGGTGAGTCAGTGAAAGTGACAGATGGTCCTTTCAACGGATTTACGGGTGAGATTGAAGAGGTTCATGAGGATAAGAAAAAATTAACTGTAATGGTTAAAGTATTCGGTCGTAAGACACCACTTGAATTAAACTACATGCAAGTAGAAAAAGAATAATATTATTTATAATAAATTAAGCCTTCCTATTATACGTGGGAAGGCTTTTTTATGCTTAAATAAATTTTAGTAAGGTTAGTATTAAATATTTTCAGTATTCTTTTGTATTTAAAATATTCTTATTATCTTTGCACCTCGTTTAGTTGTGAAAACTATTGTTTAACGGTAAACGAAAAGTAAATGTTACGTTATTGCTTCCAACTTACTAACAAACATTTAACAAATTAAATTCAAAACAAAATGGCAAAAGAAGTCAGTGCGTTAGTAAAATTACAAGTTAAGGGCGGTGCAGCAAATCCATCTCCTCCAGTAGGACCTGCTTTAGGTGCTAAAGGTGTGAACATTATGGATTTCTGTAAACAGTTCAATGCTCGTACGCAAGACAAACCAGGTCAAGTATTACCAGTAGTAATTACTGTTTATGCTGACAAGTCATTTGATTTTATCATCAAAACTCCACCAGTAGCAGTTCAGTTAAAAGATGCTGCTAAATTGAAAAGTGGATCAGGTGAGCCAAATCGTAAAAAAGTTGCTTCTATTACTTGGGAGCAAGTTGAAACGATTGCAAAAGACAAAATGACTGACTTAAATGCTTTCACTGTAGAATCTGCAATGAGCATGGTAGCTGGTACAGCGCGTAGTATGGGTATCACTGTTTCAGGTGACGCTCCTTGGAAAAATTAATTAACGAAATCAGTTTAAGAAAGTGGCTAGATTAACAAAAAATCAAAAAGCGGCACTATCCAAAATTGAAGCTGGTAAAGCGTATACTTTGGCTGAAGCTTCTGCTTTAGTGAAAGAGATTACTACAACAAAATTTGATGCTTCTGTGGATATCGACGTACGTTTAGGCGTAGATCCACGCAAAGCGAATCAAATGGTTCGTGGTATTGCGACATTACCTCACGGGACTGGTAAGACTGTTCGTGTTTTAGCATTAGTAACTCCTGATAAGGAAGAAGAAGCTAAAGCTGCAGGTGCAGACTTCGTAGGTTTAGATGAGTACATCAGCAAAATTGAAGGTGGTTGGACTGACGTTGACATTATCATCACTATGCCTTCGGTAATGGCTAAAGTAGGTAAATTGGGTCGTATTTTAGGTCCAAGAAACTTAATGCCTAACCCTAAGACTGGTACAGTAACTACAGAGGTAGGTAAAGCTGTAACAGACGTAAAAGGCGGTAAGATCGATTTTAAAGTTGACAAAACAGGTATCATCCATACTTCGGTAGGAAAAGTGTCTTTCCCAGCAGAGAAGATTTACGAAAACGCTTTAGAAGTATTGCAAGTAATCGCTAAATTAAAACCTTCAGCAGCTAAGGGAACATACTTCAAGAGTATCCACATCTCATCAACTATGAGTCCGGGTATTCATGTAGAAACTAAATCAGTAGCAGGTATTTAATCATGAGAAAAGAAGAAAAACAAGAAATTGTTCAAGCTTTAGCAGAACAGATTAAATCTTACGGTAACTTCTATATTACTGATACTGCTGATTTAACTGTTGAAAAAATCAACGGAATTCGCCGTAAATGTTTCGATGCAGGTATCGTGATGCAAGTGGCTAAAAACACTTTGATCGAGAAAGCATTAATCGAAGCAGGTATCGAGTCTCCTGAGTTAGTAGGTGTATTGAAAGGTGCTTCTACATTATTATTCTCTGAGACAGGTAATGCTCCAGCGAAATTGATTAAAGAATTGCGTAAAGCAGGTGACAAACCAGTATTAAAAGCAGCATACATTCAAGAAACTGCTTTCGTAGGTGATGATCAATTAAATGCTTTAGTAACTCTAAAATCGAAAGAAGAGCTTATCGCAGACGTTATCGCGGCACTTCAATCTCCAGCGAAAAATGTTATCTCTGCTCTTTCATCGGGTGGAAATACAATCTCTGGCGTATTAAAAGCTTTAGAACAAAGAGGTTAACGAGCACCTTATACAATTAAAAAAGTTCGTAGTTTAATTAACAATATTTTTTAAAAGAACATTCAAAAAATCAAAATAAAATGGCAGATTTAAAACAACTTGCTGAACAGTTAGTTAACTTAACAGTAAAAGAAGTTAAAGAATTAGCTGATATCTTAAAAGACGAGTACGGTATCGAGCCTGCTGCTGCTGCTGTTGCAGTTGCTGCTGCTCCAGCTGAAGGTGGCGCTGCTGCTGCTGAAGAGAAAACTTCATTCGACGTTATCTTGAAAGAAGCTGGTGGTCAAAAATTAGCTGTAGTTAAATTAGTAAAAGACTTAGCTGGTTTAGGATTGAAAGAAGCTAAAGATTTAGTTGACGGTGCTCCTAAAGAATTAAAAGCTGGTGTTTCTAAAGACGAAGCTGAAGCTTTGAAAAAACAATTAGAAGAAGCTGGTGCTGTTGTTGAGATTAAATAATTTCAAATAACACCAAAACGAGATTAGACTCTGATAATTTATCAGAGTCTATTCCCGTTTTAATATATAATAAGTCTTTTCGTGTGTATGCTGTCGCATGATCTAAAGACTCAAAACAGCAAAACATTAATTTCAGTTTTTTTAAACTAAAATCTTATTCCCTTGGCAAACAATAATATTCAAAACGAAAGAGTAAATTTTGCTACAAGTAAAAAGGTAATCGATTATCCTGATTTCTTGGATGTGCAATTGGAGTCTTTCAGGGAGTTTTTTCAATTAGAAACTACTTCTGATAACCGCCATCAGGAAGGGTTGTACAAGGTTTTCGCGGAAAACTTCCCTATTTCTGATTCAAGAAACATATTCGTGCTAGAGTTTTTGGATTACTTCATTGATCCTCCTCGCTATGATATTCAAGAGTGTATTGAGCGTGGCTTGACTTATAGCGTGCCTTTGAAAGCAAAATTGAAGTTGTCTTGTAATGACGAAGAACACGAAGATTTCGAAACTATCGTACAAGATGTATACTTAGGTACAATTCCATACATGACACCAAAGGGCACTTTCGTTGTCAATGGTGCGGAGCGTGTAATTGTATCTCAGCTACACCGTTCTCCTGGTGTTTTCTTTGGTCAGAGTAGACACACAAATGGTACAAAACTTTATTCTGCAAGGGTAATTCCTTTTAAAGGATCTTGGATTGAGTTCGCTACAGACGTTAACAACGTGATGTATGCGTATATTGATCGTAAGAAAAAATTCCCAGTTACTACTTTATTACGTGCAATCGGTTATGATTCAGATAAAGATATCTTAGAATTATTCGATTTAGCTGATGAAATTAAAGTTAGTAAATCTGGATTAAAGAAATACGTTGGTCGTCGTTTAGCGGCAAGGGTATTGAATAAATGGACGGAAGATTTCGTAGATGAGGATACTGGTGAGGTAGTATCTATCGATCGTAACGAAATTATCCTTGAACGTGAAACTGTATTAGAAGAAGATCACATTGACTTGATCATCGACGCTGGCGTTAAGTCTATTATCTTAGCGAAAGAAGATGAAGCAAACAATGCGGACTATTCTATCATATATAACACTTTACAAAAGGATACATCTAACTCAGAGAAAGAAGCGGTGGAGCATATCTATCGTCAATTACGTAACGCTGAACCACCTGATGAGGAAACTGCTCGTGGTATCATCGATCGTTTATTCTTCTCAGACAAACGTTATGATTTAGGTGATGTAGGTCGTTACCGCATTAATCGTAAGTTGAAGTTGGATACTGATCCTGAAACTAAAGTGTTGACTCGTCAAGATATCATCGCTATCGTGAAGTACTTGATCAACTTGATCAACTCTAAAGCTGAGGTGGATGATATTGACCACTTGTCAAATCGTCGTGTACGTACTGTTGGTGAGCAGTTGTATGCACAATTCGGTGTAGGTTTGGCTCGTATGGCACGTACTATTCGTGAGCGTATGAACATTCGTGACAACGAAGTATTTACACCTACTGATTTGATTAATGCTCGTACATTGTCATCAGTAATCAATTCGTTCTTCGGAACGAACCAACTTTCTCAGTTCATGGACCAAACTAACCCATTGGCTGAGATCACGCACAAACGTCGTTTGTCAGCGTTAGGTCCTGGTGGTCTATCACGTGAGCGTGCTGGTTTTGAGGTTCGTGACGTTCACTACACGCACTACGGTCGTTTGTGTACTATCGAAACTCCTGAGGGTCCAAACATCGGTTTGATTTCATCTTTATCTGTTCACGCTAAGATTAACAACTTAGGATTTATCGAAACTCCTTACCGTAAAGTAAGAGACGGTAAAGTAGTCGTAGATGAGCCTGTAGTTTACTTATCGGCTGAGGATGAAGACGGCAAAACAATCGCGCAAGCGAATGCTTACTACGATGATAAAGGTAACTTCGTAGATCCAAAAGTAAAAGCTAGATACGAGGGTGACTTCCCTATTATTGAGCCAGAGAAATTGGATTATATGGACGTTGCTCCAAACCAAATTACTTCAATCGCGGCTTCATTGATTCCATTCTTGGAGCATGATGATGCCAACCGTGCATTGATGGGATCAAACATGCAGCGCCAAGCGGTGCCATTGTTACGCCCTCAAGCACCTATCGTAGGTACTGGTTTGGAAGGTCGTGTGGCTTCTGACTCTCGTACATTGATCAATGCTGAAGGTAATGGTGTTGTAGAGTATGTTGATGCTGAAGAAATCAAAATCCGTTACGAACGTAATGAAGATGAGCGTTTAGTATCATTTGACGATGATATCAAAACATATAAATTAATTAAGTTCAAGAAAACCAACCAAAATACTTGTATCAACTTGAAACCTATCGTTAAGAAAGGTCAGAAAGTGACTAAAGGTCAAGTATTATGTGAAGGTTATGCAACTGAAAATGGCGAATTAGCATTAGGTCGTAACTTGAAAGTAGCGTTCATGCCTTGGCAAGGATACAACTTTGAGGATGCGATTGTAATCTCTGAGCGTGTAGTATCTCAAGATATTTTCACTTCACTTCACATTGAAGAGTTTGAATTGGAAGTACGTGATACAAAACGTGGGGAAGAGGAATTAACTGCTGATATCCCTAACGTATCGGAAGAAGCTACTAAAGACTTAGATGAAAACGGTATTATCCGTGTAGGTGCTGAGGTAGGTGAAGGTGATATCTTAATTGGTAAGATTACGCCTAAAGGTGAATCAGATCCTTCTCCAGAAGAGAAATTATTACGTGCGATCTTTGGTGACAAAGCGGGTGACGTAAAAGATGCTTCTTTGAAAACTCCTCCTTCAATCAAAGGTGTAGTTATCGATACTAAATTATTTTCTCGTGCTAAGAAAATGTCTAAAGAAGTTGAAAGAAAAGCTTTAGAAAAATTAGAAGTAGCACACGAGAAAAACTTAAGAGTATTAAAAGAGCGTTTGGTAGAGAAATTATTCACTATCGTGAATGGCAAAACTAGCCAAGGTGTCTATAATGTATACAAAGAGTTGTTAGTAGCTAAAGGTGCTAAATTCACTCAAAAAATCTTAACTGACTTAGACTATGCAAACATTAATCCGTTTGGATGGACTACTGATGAAGACAAAAATGAGTTAATTAAATTAGCGCTTCACCACTACAATATTAAATTGAACGAAGAATTAGGAGCTTTCAAACGTGATAAATTCGCAGTTTCTGTGGGTGATGAGCTTCCTTCTGGTATCGTTCAGATGGCTAAAGTTTACGTAGCTAAGAAACGTAAATTGAAAGTGGGTGATAAGATGGCGGGTCGTCACGGTAACAAAGGTATCGTAGCACGTATCGTACGTGATGAGGATATGCCATTCTTAGAAGACGGTACTCCAGTAGATATCGTATTGAACCCTCTAGGTGTACCTTCTCGTATGAACTTAGGTCAGATTTATGAAACAGTTCTTGGATGGGCTGGTCAAAAATTAGGCGTTAAGTTTGCTACTCCAATCTTCGATGGTGCTGAAATGGACCAAGTAGAAGAGTGGGTAGAGAAGGCAGGATTACCTAAATCAGGTCGTACATATTTACACAATGGTTTGACAGGTGAGCGTTTTGACCAACCAACTACTGTAGGTGTTATCTACATGTTGAAATTAGGTCACATGGTGGATGACAAAATGCACGCTCGTTCTATCGGTCCTTACTCATTGATTACACAACAGCCATTGGGTGGTAAAGCTCAGTTCGGTGGTCAACGTTTCGGTGAGATGGAGGTTTGGGCGCTTGAGGCATTCGGTGCATCTAACATCTTACAAGAGATCTTAACTGTGAAATCAGATGACGTTGTAGGTCGTGCTAAAACTTACGAAGCTATCGTAAAAGGTAACAACTTACCAACACCATCTGTTCCTGAATCATTCAACGTATTAGTACACGAATTGCGTGGTTTAGGTTTAGATATCACATTAGATTAATCAAGTAATATTCAAGCATAGGAGGCGATGAGCCTCTTATGCTCTAACATACATCTTTAAGTTATACAACGTATGTCTTACAAAAAAGATAATAAAATTAAAAGTAACTTTACTTCAATCACGATTAGCTTAGCTTCTCCAGAAACTATTTTGGAGCGTTCAAGCGGTGAGGTTACTAAACCAGAAACGATCAACTATCGTACCTACAAACCAGAACGTGACGGTTTATTCTGTGAGCGTATCTTCGGTCCTGTAAAGGATTACGAATGTCACTGTGGTAAATACAAACGTATCCGTTATAAAGGTATCGTATGTGACCGTTGTGGTGTTGAAGTTACGGAGAAAAAAGTACGTCGTGAGCGTATGGGACACATTGCTTTGGTAGTTCCTGTTGCACACATTTGGTACTTCCGTTCTCTTCCTAATAAAATTGGTTACTTATTAGGTCTTCCTACTAAGAAATTAGATATGATCATCTACTACGAGAGATACGTAGTTATCCAAGCGGGTATCAAAGAAGATGATGGTATTTCTTACATGGATTTCTTGACAGAAGAAGAGTATTTAGATATTTTAGATACTTTACCAAAAGAAAACCAATACTTAGACGATAACGATCCTCAAAAATTCGTTGCTAAAATGGGTGCTGAGGCGTTAGAAGAATTATTGAAACGTCTTGATTTAGATCAGTTATCATACGATTTACGTCACCAAGCTGCTAACGAAACTTCTCAACAACGTAAAAACGAAGCGTTAAAACGTCTTCATGTTGTAGAAGCTTTCCGTGGAGCTAACGAGCGTATCGAAAACAGACCAGAATGGATGATCGTGAAGATCGTTCCTATTATTCCACCTGAGTTACGTCCTTTAGTGCCTTTGGATGGTGGTCGTTTCGCGACTTCGGATTTGAATGACTTATACCGTCGTGTAATCATCCGTAACAACCGTTTGAAACGTTTGATCGAAATCAAAGCTCCAGAAGTAATCTTACGTAACGAAAAACGTATGCTTCAAGAGGCTGTTGACTCGTTATTTGATAATTCACGTAAAGTTAACGCTGTGAAAACAGAAGGTAACCGTGCGTTGAAATCATTATCTGATATTTTGAAAGGTAAACAAGGTCGTTTCCGTCAAAACTTATTAGGTAAACGTGTTGACTACTCTGCTCGTTCTGTAATCGTCGTAGGTCCTCACTTGAAACTACACGAGTGTGGTCTTCCTAAAGATATGGCTGCAGAGCTTTACAAACCATTCATCATCCGTAAGATGATAGAGCGTGGTGTTGTAAAAACTGTAAAATCGGCTAAGAAAATCGTAGATCGCAAAGATCCTATCGTATGGGATATCCTGGAGAATGTATTAAAAGGACACCCAGTATTACTTAACCGTGCTCCTACGCTTCACCGTTTGGGTATCCAAGCTTTCCAACCTACATTAGTAGAAGGTAAAGCGATTCAATTACACCCATTAGTGTGTACAGCGTTCAACGCCGATTTCGACGGTGACCAGATGGCGGTTCACTTACCATTAGGTAATGCTGCAATTTTGGAAGCTCAGATCTTAATGTTGGCGGCACACAATATCCTTAACCCGGCTAACGGTTCTCCAGTTACAGTACCATCTCAAGACATGGTATTGGGTCTTTACTATATTACTAAAGGCCGTAAATCGGATGAAAATCGTAAGATGAAAGGGGAGGGAAGTACTTTCTATTCTCCAGAAGAGGTAATTATTGCCTTGAACGAGAAACAAGTAGATCTTCACTCTTGGATCAAAGTACGAACTAAAGACTTGAATGAAAACGGTGAGTTGGTTCAAAAAATTATCGAGACTACAGTAGGTCGTGTAATTTTTAACCAAATCGTTCCAGAAGAAGTTGGTTATATCAATGAAATCTTAACGAAAAAATCATTACGTAATGTAATTGGTGAGATCGTTAAGACTACAGGTATGGCGCGCGCTGCTCAGTTCTTGGATGATATGAAGGAATTAGGTTTCCAAACAGCATTCAAAGGAGGTCTTTCATTCAACTTACAAGATGTTCAAATTCCTGCAGCTAAAACGGATTTGATTGCTCAAGCTACTGCTGAAGTTGAAGAAGTAATGAATAACTATAACATGGGTTTCATTACAAACAACGAGCGTTACAACCAAATCATCGATATCTGGACACGTATCAACAATAAGTTGACGTCACACGTGATGGAAATTCTTTCGAATGATAACCAAGGTTTCAACTCTGTATATATGATGTTGGATTCTGGTGCCCGTGGTTCGAAAGAGCAGATTCGTCAGTTAGCAGGTATGCGTGGTTTGATGGCTAAGCCTCAAAAATCAGGATCTTCTGGTGGTGAAATTATCGAAAACCCGATCTTATCAAACTTCAAAGAAGGTCTATCCGTATTAGAGTACTTTATCTCTACCCACGGTGCGCGTAAAGGTCTTGCCGATACAGCCTTGAAAACAGCCGATGCTGGTTACTTGACTCGTCGTTTACATGACGTAGCACAAGACATGATCGTTGTTGATTTCGACTGTGGAGGTTTAAGAGGTATTTATACAACTGCATTAAAAGATAACGATGATATCGTTGAACCATTATACGATCGTATCTTAGGTCGTACACCATTAAATGATGTGTACCACCCTGAGACTAACGAATTAATCGTAGCGGCTAACGAAGATATCACTGAAGAAGTGGCACAAGCTATTGACGAAGCAGGTATCGAAGGTTTAGAAATTCGTTCGGTATTGACTTGTGAGTCTAAACGTGGTGTATGTGCTTGTTGTTACGGTCGTAACTTAGCTTCTGGTAAACGCGTTCAGTTGGGTGAAGCTGTCGGTGTAATCGCAGCACAATCAATTGGTGAGCCAGGTACACAGTTGACACTTCGTACGTTCCACGTCGGTGGTACGGCTTCTAACATTGCTTCTGATTCATCTATCATCGCAAAATACGAAGGTACTATCGAATTCGAAAACGTTCGTACAGTAGAAAAAGAAGGTGAAGAAGGTCCTTACCAAATTGTATTAGGTCGTTCAGGTGAGATCAAAATCGTTAACAACGGTAAAGTTCTTTACCAACAAATCATTCCTTACGGATCGAACTTATACGTGAAAGAAGGTGAGAAAGTTGAAAAAGGTACTAAACTTGTTGACTGGGATCCATATAATGCGGTAATCATCTCTGAATTTGCGGGTAAAGTAGAATTCGATGCCATCATCGAAGGTGTTACTTTCCGTGAAGAATCTGATGAGCAAACAGGTCACAAGGAGAAAGTTATTATCGAAACTCGTGATAAAACGAAAAACCCTACTATCAAAGTCCTTGACAACAAAGGTGAGGTAATTCGTTCATACAACATTCCAGTAGGAGCTCACGTTGCAGTTTCAGATGGTCAAAAATTGAAAGAAGGTGCTATCCTTGTTAAGATCCCTCGTTCTACAGGTAAGACACGAGATATCACAGGTGGTCTTCCTCGTGTAACGGAGTTATTCGAGGCTCGTAACCCTTCAAATCCAGCTGTTGTAACTGAAATCGATGGTGTTGTAACTTTAGGTGGTGTGAAACGTGGTAACCGTGAGATCTCAATCGAGTCTCGTGACGGTCAAGTTAAAAAATACTTGGTTCCACTTTCGAAACACATCTTGGTACAAGATAACGACTTCGTAAAAGCAGGTATGCCATTATCGGATGGTCAGATTGCTCCTGGCGATATCTTGAATATCAAAGGTCCAGCTGCAGTACAAGAATATATCGTTAATGGTATTCAAGAGGTTTACCGTCTTCAAGGTGTGAAAATCAACGATAAACACTTTGAGACAATCGTACACCAAATGATGCAAAAAGTTCACATCGAAGATCCAGGAGATACTCGTTTCTTAGAAAAAGAAGCAGTAAACAAATGGGACTTCATGGAAGAAAACGATTCGTTATTTGATAAAAAAGTAGTAGTAGATGCTGGTGATTCAAATACATTGCGTCCAGGTCAGATCGTTACTTTGCGTAGATTGCGTGAGGAAAACTCTAACTTGAAACGTCAGGATTTGAAATTGGTTCAAGTACGCGATGCTGTTCCAGCTACATCAAGCCCTATGCTACAAGGTATCACACGTGCTTCATTAGGTACTAAATCATTCATCTCGGCGGCTTCTTTCCAAGAAACTACTAAAGTATTGAATGAGGCAGCGATCGCTGGTAAACGTGATAACTTATTAGGTTTGAAAGAAAACGTAATCGTAGGTCACTTGATTCCTTCAGGTACAGGTTTACGTTCTTACAGCAATATTATCGTAGGTTCTCGCGAAGAATACGATCAATTATTGGCTTCGAAAGAAGAAGATTAATCTTCTTCTTCCTTATAAGAAGTAAAGGCTTTCCAATTTTGGAAAGCCTTTACTTCTTATATCTAAATTGTAATTATTTAGCCCATTCTAATAATTGTGTACATCTTTCAGCTAACCAATTTTCATTGGAGGCTTCGTTTGGAGCAGCAAATAATTTTGAACCCAATCCTACAGAGAATACACCTGCTTGTCGCCAAGATTTAATACTTTCTTTAGTAGTATCCACTCCACCTGTTGGCATAAACTTCAATGTAGGAAATAATGGTTTAATGGCTTTTAGGAAGTTAGGTCCTAAAGTATCACCTGGAAATAATTTAACCAATTTAGCTTCTAATTCTTCAGCTAAAGCTATTTCAGTTGGGGTCATACAACCAGGAATCCAATCCAAATTATATTCTTTTGCAACGACAGCTATTTCTGCTTTGACAATTGGACTGACTAAAAATTCAGTTCCTGCTTCTGCAAACTCTCTAGCTTGCTCTGCTGTTTTAATTGTACCAATGCCCAATTTTAAATCAGGGAGATTTTCGTTTTTGTATTCCAGTAAGATTTTGAAATTTTCTAAAGCTTTGGCTCCACGATTTACAAATTCAAATACCCGAATTCCACCAGAATAACATTGTTTAACCACTTCAATACATTTTTCAGCATCGTCATTATAATATACTGGTATTACGGGATAGGCTTGTATAGTTTCTCGTATATTCATTATGTTAGATTTTACCATTTCCTAAATCACCTTTCACAAAAAGTTTTTCGAAACCAGCGGCTGTTGCTGTATCAATAATTTCTTGTGCGGGCAATTCGTTTATTAATGCGTAGATCAATCCGCCCATAAAAGCGTCTCCACTACCAATACGATCTATGACTTCAAAAGTTTCACGTGTATCAGAAAATACATTTGTTTCGCGTGTGTGGTAGGTTCCATAAAATAGGTTGTGCTTAGGATTATCCATGAAACGATAGGTGTTAGCAACTTGACTAACTTTTGGGAATTTTTCCATCATTTCGTACGCTACTTGGTTTGCAAAATTTACATATTCTTCTTTTGAGGTACTTCTATCCAAATGCTCTTGAATACTGGTTCCCAACATTTTATTAGAAGCCCAAATATTACCCATAACAACATCCGCATATCGAATTAAGTTCGGCATTATCTCTATAGGATCTTTTCCATATTGCCATAATTTACTTCGGTAGTTCAGGTCTACAGATATCGTAATATTTCTTTTTATAGCTTCTTCTAAAGCTACTTCTGTTAGATAAGCTAGACTTTCATTCAGTGCTGGCGTGATGGCTGTAAAGTGAAACCAATCAATTCCGTCATAAAGTTTGTCCCAATTTATATTTTCCACTTTCAAATCACTGAAAGCAGAGTACTTGCGATCATAGATTACTTCGCCGCTTGTCAAACCATTTGCCGAGAGCAAAAAGTAAGAACCTATACGATCGCCTTGATGCAAAATTTTCGAAGTATCTACCTGTTTTGATTCAAGTATACTTTCAATTTCTTTAGATATTGCGTTTTTCGGAACGGCCGTGAAATAGCTTGTAGCAATACCTAACTGTCCAAGTGTCACAGCTACATTTGCTTCTGATCCACCAGCATAAATTTTAAGTGTATTTTGTTGATTGCCGAAAAATGAATCTGCAGTAGATTGGAGGCGAACAAGTAGTTCTCCAAAACACAATACTCTTTTATTAGGTTTATTCATTTTAGATTTCAATAATCACCCAAATTACAAATACTTTACAAAATACTCGAAGCAGACCATTTATAATTTTGCGAAATCGTTACCGTAAATAATCGTTGTATTTTTTTTAATTGTAGCCTGATATTAGCACCTTTATAATAGTTATAAACCTTATTTTAAGACAGTATCATATCATGGGTATATTGGATCAATTTTCCTTAAAAGGGAAAGTTATCATTATTACAGGAGGAACAGGAATACTCGGAGAATCATTTGTAAAAGCATTGGCCGAAGCGGGTGCCAAAGTTGCTATTTTAGGCCGAAATCTAGAGAAGGCTATAGAACGTGTTCAATTGGTAGAATCCTTAGGTAGCGAAGGGCTTGCTATCCAAGCAGACGTACTGAAGGAAGAACAAGTTATACATGCCAAAGAGCTGATTTTAGCAAAATGGGGTACGATAGATGGATTGGTTAATGCAGCTGGAGGCAATATGCCAAATGCTACTATCGGACCAGATAAAAATCTATTTGAGGTAGCAGTCACTGATACCTTAGCAGCTATTGAATTAAATTTAAATGGTACCATCATTCCTACACATATATTTGGCCAGGTCATAGCTGAGAAAGGTAAAGGTTCAATTATTAACATTGCTTCTCTGTCTTCGCATCAGGCTATTACGCGTGTTTTAGGCTACACGGTAGCGAAAACAGGAATTGTAGGCTATACAAAATGGATGGCTACAGAATTGTCTCTTCGTTATGGAGATGGTGTGCGCGTGAACGCTATTGCTCCAGGAGTTTTCTTAACTGAACAAAATAGAGCTCTGGTTACTAATCCTGATGGATCATATACCGAGAGAGGCCAGAAATTTATAAACAATACACCTTTTTCACGGCTAGGAAATCCTTCGGAATTAGAAGGAGCATTAGTATTTCTATTGAGTGATGCCGCAAGTTTCGTGAATGGCGAAGTATTATATGTTGATGGTGGTTTTACAGCTTGGACTGGAGTATAAACGTTAAATATAAATGAGCAAACAAAAATTAGAACAAACTTGGAGATGGTATGGGCCGAATGATTCGGTGAGTTTGTCAGACGTGAAACAAGCAGGTGCAACAGGAATCGTATCAGCTTTACATTATATAGCACATGGCGAGATATGGCCAGTTGAAGATATTCTGGAAAGAAAAAATATTATTGAATCGGCAGGTTTAACTTGGTCTGTCGTTGAATCTGTTCCCGTACATGAAGCAATTAAAACAAAATCTGCGGATGCAGGTAAATATATTGAAAATTATAAGCAAACACTTCGAAATTTAGCTTCGTGCGGAATCAAAACAGTATGTTACAATTTTATGCCGGTATTGGATTGGACACGTACAGATTTGGAATATGAGATGAAAGACGGCTCGAAGGCGTTATATTTTAACTGGTCGGATTTGGCTTTGTTTGATATCCATATTTTAAAACGAGAAGGTGCGGAGAAAGATTATAATGCAGAAATTTTAGCACAGGTAGAAGAGAAGCTAACTTCACTTACTGACGCGGATTTGAAACTTTTGACGCAAAATATTTTGATGGGCATTCCTACAGAAAAGGAAATTCTATTAGAAGATTTGACTGCTAGCATTAATATTTATAAAAATATTGGAACTGAAGGGCTAAAGGATAATCTGCTTTGGTTCTTGAGTGAGATAGCAGATACGTGTCAAGAAACTGGTGTAAAGATGACTATTCATCCAGATGATCCGCCATTTCCTATTTTAGGATTGCCACGTGTGGTTTCTAACTACGATAATTATAAAGCTATTTTGGAAGGAGTTAACCAACCTTTCAATGGATTTTGTTTCTGTACAGGATCTTTAGGGGCTAATCCAAATAATGATTTATTGTCCATTTTTGATCTTATCAAAGATAGAGTGTACTTCACGCATTTGCGGAACGTACAAATTGATGAATTAGGCAATTTTTATGAGGCAGACCATTTAGAGGGTAATGTGGATATGTACAAAATAATGAAATCTATTGTTGCTGAAAATCAAAAACGAGATACAGCAATTCCTTTCCGTCCTGATCATGGTCATCAAATGTTGGATGATTTGAATAAAGTGACAAATCCTGGTTATTCCGCTATAGGTAGATTAAGAGGTTTGGCAGAATTGCGAGGTTTGGAATTAGGTATCTTAGGAAGTTAATTCAAGATAATATACGATAACAGAATTATATAAAATAAGATTATGGGGAATATTGGGAAATATAGGTGGACTATATGCGCCTTGCTTTTTTTTGCAACTACGATTAATTATCTAGATAGACAGGTTTTAAGTTTATTACATCCAACTTTAGAAGAAGAGTTTGGATGGACTAAAACAGATTACGCTAATATTACAGCAGCTTTTCAGTTTTCTTATGCCATAGCTATGCTGTTTGCTGGCCGATTTATCGATAAGTTGGGAACTAAAAAAGGATTTGCTTGGGCCATTGTTATTTGGTCATTGGCAGCTATTTTACATGCTTATGCTGTTGAAGTTGGTGAATTTTCAGCTACTATTCTAGGGGTATTAGGAATTACAGGATTATCCGTTTCTGTAATAGGTTTTATGGTATCTCGTGTATTATTAGGTTTTGGGGAGTCTGGAAACTTTCCAGCAGCCATCAAAACTACGGCAGAATATTTCCCTAAAAAAGAACGTGCCTTAGCGACAGGTATTTTCAATTCTGGTTCTAATATTGGTGCTATTTTAGCACCATTGACTGTGCCTTGGATGGCCGTAACCTGGGGCTGGCAATCGGCTTTCTGGGTTGTGGGTATTGTTGGATTCTTATGGTTGATTTTCTGGTTTATATTCTATGAAAAACCATCTAAGCAAAAACGTCTTTCTGCGGCTGAGTTAGAATATATTAATAGTGATACTTTATTACCGACAGAAGATGCTTCCGGTAATGAAATTAAATACAATATTCCTTGGTACAAATTGTTGAGCTTCAAACAGACTTGGGCCTTTGCTATTGGTAAGTTTATGACTGATGGAGTATGGTGGTTTTTCTTATTCTGGTTGCCTTCTTTCTTAAAAGATCAATATGCGATGACAGGAACGCAAATCATGCTTCCTTTGGCTGTATTGTATAGTATGACAATGGTTGGAAGTATAGGTGGAGGTTGGTTTCCAATGTACTTTATCAATAAAGGTTATAATGCTTACGATGGGCGTATGAAAGCCATGTTAATTATAGCATTATTCCCATTAGTAGTATTATTGGCTCAGCCATTCGGTGATATTTCTTATTGGGTTCCTGTTTTATTGATAGGAGTAGGTGCTTCTGCACATCAAGCATGGTCTGCAAATATCTTTTCTACAGTATCGGATATGTTCCCAAAAACTACGGTTGCATCTGTTACAGGAATTGGCGGTATGGCTGGAGGTATCGGAGGTGTGGTGATGTCAAAATTAGGTGGATTTCTTTTTGATAAATATGACGCTTTGGGTAATATTGACACAGGATACACTATTATGTTTAGTATTTGTGCCGTAGCCTATATAGTGGCATGGTTCATTATGAAATCTTTAGTTCCTAAAATGAAACTTGTAGAAGTTTAACAAATCAATAATAAGATAAAAGTAAAAAGCTCGTTTTTTAAAACGAGCTTTTTAC
>NZ_JAAKGQ010000031.1:0-46756 GCF_011043515.1 Sphingobacterium sp. SGL-16
TGATGTTTTGCTAAACCATCTATTAAGGCTTTCCACTGCGGATAGGAAGCACCTAATTTTGCTCCTAAGCCGACTAAGAAATTGCGCACATTGTCCAGCATATTTTCAGTTTCGGTATTGATGACTTCATTACGCCCCGCATATTGCAAGGTTACCATTTCGCCTTCTTGTTTGACCACTATGTTTGAAGAAGTGTATTTTTTGAAAAAATGGGATGCTGTTTCTTTATCCATTGTCATGGGATCTGGACAAGGTTGTAAGGATATAAAAGTTTTTCTTTTATTCTGGTGATCATATTGATCTAGAGACGTTACTTTTACCCAGTCATAGCCTTCGGCTGAAGGAACTCCTGGACCTGGAATATCGATTCGGATAAAATCATTTTTGCGGACCCGACGCATTTGGATTTCATTTTTTTCATTTACGATAATAAACTCAGCAGAAACTCCAATCGCCGTCTGTTTCCAATTGTTTACATCTAATAGTTTTTGGACGATTTCTCTATATCTATTGTACGCCTTAGTTTCGTCGGATAAAATAAGTTCTCTTGAATAATCTAATGATTTACCAACTACTTGTTCTGGAATCTTGCTCATAATATTGAAAATTTAATGTTTGTTAATCATTTTAAAAGCTAACATTCTGTTGTTATAGATGGTTGATAGATAATTATTTAAAGCGTAAAAACCGTTTTTTCGTATTAATACGGTTTGTTTATACATTTAGTACGGCTTTTATGTTAAAATGCAAACTGAGTTTGCTTTCATATGGTTCACATCCTAAACAAGAAACAAAAATTCTGCCTATGAAAGCTATGAACTACAGAGGGCCATTTCGAGTTCGCGTCGACGAAAAACCAATGCCCGAAATTTTACATCCCCGAGATGCTATCGTACAGGTGACACGAGCTTGTATATGTGGATCTGACTTACATCTCTATCACGGTATGGTACCTGATACGAGAGTTGGAAGTACATTTGGTCATGAGTTCATCGGAATCGTTCGAGAGCTTGGAAGTGGCGTTACTAATTTAAAAGTAGGTGACAGGGTTCTTGTACCTTTTAATATTGCCTGTGGCGAATGTATATTTTGTGTGCAGGGTTTGTACGCTAATTGCCATGAATCCAATACTATGTCTACAGCAGCAGGAGGGATTTTTGGATATTCCCATCTAGCTGGAGGATATGATGGCGGACAAGCAGAATATGTGCGTGTACCGTATGCGGATGTAGGTCCTACAGTCATACCAGAAGGGATGGACGAAGAAGATGCTTTATTATTAACTGACGTACTTCCAACTGGTTATCAAGCTGCGGAAATGGGCGGCATCCAAAAAGGCGATACTGTTGTAGTATTTGGTGCAGGTCCGGTTGGGATAATGGCTGCAAAATGTGCCTGGCTTTTTGGTGCTGAACGCGTTATAGTTATCGACCATTTAGAATATCGTTTGGATTTTGTTAAAAACTATGCAAACTGTGAGGTTTATAATTTCAAATCCATTGAAGATCCTGTTTTATTTATCAAGCATATAACCAATTGGCTAGGTGCTGATGTGTGTATTGACGCAGTAGGGTCGGATGCCTGTGGTAATGCGCTGCAGACAATCACCGGTAAGAAATTATTACTACAAGCAGGAGCTGCCACTGCCTTACATTGGGCAATCAATTCGGTGAAAAAAGGAGGTATAGTTTCTATTGTAGGTGTATACGGTCCAACGGATAATCTTATTCCTATAGGTAATGTACTTAATAAAGGTATTACGATACGTGCAAATCAAACTTCGGTGAAACGTCTTTTACCAAAATTGATGCAGCATGTTCAAGACGGAATTTTGAGTCCTAAAGATATTATTACACATCGATTTGCTTTAGAAGAGATACCTGATGCATACCGCATTTTCTCTTCCAAATTGGATGAGTGTATCAAACCAGTAATTGTTTTATAATTCTAAAAATTTAAGACTATGAATCTAAGAACTAAAGATATTTATGTAAGCGAGGGGTGGGGTATCGATGAAAATAAAGATAACGACCCAACCTATCCGATGCGAAATAGAGAATACACTAAAGTGCCTTCTCGTCCAGAGCAACAGATCGCTCGTGTAGAAATTTTGCAATCCAACGAAAGACCACATTATACGGCTGTTTTCGGCGAAACGGTTCCGCCTTCTGGAATTAGTGGTCAGCTAAGACGATACGCATTTCAACATAGTGAGTCGCGCTATAGACATTGGCTCCCGTTGCTATTAGCAGATAGAATTAATGTAGTAGAAGAATTAGTTAATGATATCAAAAAAGGGAATATTCCAAATCTTTTCGTAGAAATGGGAGGACGTGCCTTATGGAAACATGATAAGCGTACACTATTAATGAAAACCGCACGTTATACTTTGTGTACTGTTGCTGCATTTTGGCTTATAGGAAGAGTATTTAAGAAGTAATAACCTCAAATAGTTCAAGTCATGTATTTAGATGCTGTAGGAAAAACAAAGATTATTAAAAGCAGTAAAAGCAAAGGTGAGCTTACTTTCAAAGAAATCGTGCATAAAGAGTGTGAGGATAGTGAGGAAGTAATATTACAATTAAAGGCTTTACAGAAATCTTATGAGGAAAACCCAGTATATGAACTATTGCATGGACTAAAAGATCGGATGTCAATATGTTTTAAAGATAAATTGACTGACGAAGAAATTTGCTTTTATGCTTCTGATTAAACAGATTAAAATCTCCCTTAATCAATATAAAAAGGAAAAGCTTGAGACAATTGTCTCAAGCTTTTCTATATATAGGATTGTTAAGCAGTAATTTTCGATTAATAAATCTCGTAATGTTGATATACGTACGCTAACCAATAGCTGATTGTACTTTCTGCGCCTTGATTTTGATTAATTGTATTGTTATCTAGTCCATCTTTGCAACCTTTTGTGTTGGGATCGTAAAGCTCTGCTTGCAATCTATTATTGCCATGAAACCAATTGAAACAGCATTTTGCTTTGTAATGAAATTTCGGCGCGTTATTGATTTCTGCTAGCTTTTGATACATCAAAATAAGCGAAGGTATTTCAATAGCTTGTTCACCGGCACTGGCTTTTTCGCCATTCTTTTTAAGCCATCCCGCATTTCCTATTAACTCTACCGTGTCTTCTTTAAAGATAATCTCATCCAAAAAGGTAGCGCTGTCAATGGCGTAAGTCAAGTATTTTTCTTCGAATAAAATATCTTTAGTGAGCATCAAGCTATATGGAATGATGGCGTTATCATAGCTGATAACTTCCTCGTACCATTGCCATCCATCACTTGAAGCTTTTTCGTATTCATTGCTGATAAAATCTGCTAATAAATAAATCTCTTTGATCAAATCTTTTTGATACTTTTTGGATTTGAGCATGTAAACTAAACCACACAAGGCATAAGCATTTGCTCGAATAGAGCGCATCTCGCTAATATGCGGATAAGCTCGATCTACTATTTCCTTCAATAATTGCTGTATATGCGGTCTATTATCATGATACATCAAACTTCCTAATGACCATATTGTTCGTCCGAATGCATCTTCTGTGCCGTAATAATCTAAGAATCTATGATCAAATGAAAGAAAGTTTCCGAACATTCCATTCTCTCGCTGCATATAATGAATGTAAGCGAGATAGGTGTCTATTAAGTCATCACAAGAATGAGGATGTATTTTATTGGCTAATCCGGCTAGCATTAAAGCCCTGGAATTGTCATCAATACAATACCCATGATTGTAGTCTGGAGTAGCAAATTTAGCATGTTGCACAATTCCCACTGTGTCTGTTAGTCGGCGTATATGAGCTAAGTCTAGCTCACTTTGAATTTTTTTTATAGAGGTTCTTGATTCCTCCTTCAATCCATACTTAGAGGTTAAAATCATAATTGCATGAATTAAGCACGTTTATAAAATTTGGTGTTGGTGTTATATATAGCGTGTATCAATTGAACATGGCTGCGTCCCACATTAGGCCATTGCATTTTTTCACCATGTATTCTTGCATTGTTTCTGTATTTCTCTAATAATTTCGAATCTTCCAAAAGATTATTTATAACCTCGGCTAATTGTTTTGAATCACAAAAGTCAAACAATAATCCTCTTTCTTCAGCTAACAAATCTTTTGCATAAAAATAGGGAGTAGAGATTACTGCTGCTCCTGCACCTAAGGCAAAGGTTAGCGTGCCACTGCTAATTTGGTTTTCGTTAGGATAAGGCGTCACATACATATCACATGCGGTAAGATAATCTTTCAGCAATTCTTCCGTAGCAAATTCATTCACAAACTCTACTTTATCCGATATACCTAATTTCTTACATTTATCAATAAGCGAGTTGCGATACGCTTCACCTTCTTCTTTCAATACATTTGGATGGGTGATACCTAAAATAATATATGTAAAATTAGGATCTCTTACCTCTTTAACTGCTTCGATAGCTGTTTCAAATCCTTTTCCTCTTCCCAAAAATCCAAAACTCAATAATACCTTCTTGTTTTTAAGATTTAATTTCTTCTTAGCTTTTTCGAATTCGTAATCAAAAACTGGTACACCATGTGGAATCATTTTGATTTTGCTGGAAGGAATTTGATAAATAGAATGCAGCATATTTACAGCCCAATTGGTCATCACAGTGACCATATTACTAATCTGTCCCAATTCTTGTAGCACTTCTTTTTCTTTGATTGAAGGTTTTGGTAGAATAGTATGTAGATTAGAAATAATTGGGATATGTAATAGTTTGCATAAAGTTAGAATATACTCACCACACTCACCGCCAAAGATTCCGTACTCGTGTTGAATGATACACACATCGTAAGTATTTATAAAGTGAGCGGCTTTTACATAACTCTTTAACTCTTGTTTTTCGATGGTGTAGGCTACTTCTTCGGGAAAATTACAGTCTTCATTATTTGAAATAGCTACAATATGTATAATATCATTGGATGCTAATCGCAAACTTTTGTATAAGTCCTGCGCAAATGTAGCAATGCCACATTTTTGAGGCGGATAAGTGGATAGAATAGCTACTTTCATAGTATATTGATCTTTATTTGCTAGTGTGTAAATGTATATTTAAAGAACAGTTAGAAACCAAAATTGTTCTAAACTGTTTTTTGCGTTTAATTTAAATAATCTGTTGCAGTGGTTTAACTTTGATTTCACAAAGGTTTACACGTTTTGGTTGATTCAAAGCATAAATAACAATATCCGCTATATCTTCAGCTTTTAGCATTTCATACTCAGCTTGTTTTTCGCGTTCTTCGTCAGGAGTCGTGGATTGCATATCTGAACCTACCAATCCAGGTTCTATAAGCGTAACGCGAATATTGCTTGGATTAAGTTCTTTGCGCAAAGCCTCTGAAAATCCTCTAATACCAGATTTTGTTGCGACATAACCAGAACTTTCCGCATCTCTGGTAGATGCACTCATAGACCCAATTTGGATGATTTCGCCTTCGATATTATTGGCTTTCATGGTCTCTCCAATATATCCGGCTAACCACATGTATGAAAGTAAATTGGTATTTACTAAATACTGTAAATCTTGTATAGACTTGCCTTCAACAGAATCATAACCTATTGCTGCATTATTCACTAATACATGAAAAGAACCGTATTCAGCATCCCATTTTGTAATTTGTTGCTCAAAAGCTACTAAATCCGTCACATCTGTCAATGCAAAGTGAAATCTATGCGATAGACCTCTTACCGCAATATCTTGCTTTAAGTCTTCTAATTTTTCTTCGCTTCTACCAATCAAAAATACATTGTAGTCATTTTGCGCTAATTCTAAAGCTATAGCTCTACCAATTCCTGCTGTTCCTCCTGTAAGTAATACGTTTTTTCTGCTCATAATTATCGTTTTGAAATAAATTTAATATTATCAGATCCCTTTATTTGGTATTGTTTCTTTTCTTCCAGCTTCTGATTGTTAATCTCTACTGTAATGTTCTTTTCTTTTAGCCAGAGAAGTCCTTCTTGGTCTGTAGTTCCCAGAATTTTAATTTCTTTTGCACGATTCTGAATAAAAGGAAGAGAAGAAATCATGTAATTATCTTCTGAGAGGTGAACAACATGATGTATACAAAGGTTGAAGAAAACTGAGGAACCATAAACTTCTTGCCCAACCTGTCCCAATGCTTCCCAGCCATCACCTAAATCTTCTATCGGAATCCACAATTTGGGATTGACATAACCGGTCTTCGCTTCATCAGCGAAGACTTCATCAGGTAAGGTTGGAGGAAAATACGATGTAAACCGCAGTAAAGCATATTGAATAAATTCGTTGAGGAAGAACACTAAGTCCAGATTAAGACTTATTTGATTTTGGTCTATGAGCTTTATGATCCGATGAAAAATAGCAACTGTCTCATGTTCTTCAAAAGCAGCAATATAGGGTGCTTTTTTGAGCGGAAGTAACGAAAAAAAGCTTTCTCTTTCTTTGGCATTGCCATATTTCATCTCCCATATCGCACAATTACGAATAATATTTCCCAGGAAAATCTCAGCAGACTGCAGGTATTGTTCATTTTGGGTAAGGGTATAGAGTTCTAATAAGGCCTCAGCGGAATAAGCTGTGTTATTAGACTGATAGATGCTTTCTAAATTAATATCTTTTAAAGGTTTGGCGGCACGCTTTGCTTCGGTCAAGTAAACTTCTTTTTTGAAAAGTTTATAGCTCTTAAGCATAATGAGGATATATAATCCCGCCGTGTCGATTTCTCCGTATTCATTTGGAATACCTTTTTCTTTCAGAATTTCCAAAGTATATAGGTTGAAAAATATAGGCCATTCGTATTCGAAATGTTTAGCTGCTTTTTGAATATATCTTAAAGATCTTTCGAACTGATTTTGTAACTCTTCATTCTTAAATCCTAACTCAAAAAGTGAAGCCAATTGCAATAGCGGATATAAAAGGTACCAGCTGTCCATGATAAAAGAACGTTTTTGTTCCTCATCAAAGTTTAGGAGGTAAGAGTCTGCCGGCAGCCAGCGGTGAATGATATCTAATTGTTCATCAAAGAATTGAGGAAGATTTTGTGTAAGATTTCTAATAATCTTTGAGGATTGATCATTGCCAAAATATTGTTGGTATTCAAATAATGGTCGTAAAATAGCCAATTGAACCATACTTTCGGGCGGATTCTCATAACTATTGAGATAAGCATTCAAATAAGCAGCATCTTCTACTTGTTTCCAGCAACCTTTATGTTCCCATAAATCATGCGTAACTTTACTCGAAAGATCTACAATATCAGGAATGCTTTTTCTAGGTTTTTGCAAATTAGGGTACGCGCTTTTAAGAAATTGTAAATACACTGCAGAAGCTTTGGATGGGCTTTTGTCCTTTTCGTTGGAATACCCTAAGAAAGAATTATAAACAATATATTCTTCTCCCTGTTGTAAGGTGCTTTTAGTTTGTCCCAACTTAAACCCCACCTGTGGCCATTCTACTTTTACGGTATCCATGAAAGATACTTCGCTGTGTTCAGCCATCTTTTGTAGTGCGCCAAGATCTTGCAAATAGAATAAGTAGCCTCTGCTTCTGTTGCCAAAATCAGTAAAACAATGACCTGTTCGGCCTTCTATTTGATGCACATTTATCGTTGGTTCATCAGGCTTACTGTAATCCTCCTTACCAATTACAATTTCTCGATCCGGCTTTTTAAAACGATGTTCTTTGCTTACTTTAAGTGTAATTTGGGTGTTTAGTAGAAACAAATTGCTGCTGTTTTCGATAATGGTAATAGAAATAGTTAGGCTACCGACAGCAGTTCGAAGATCAAACTCATATTGGTTTGGTTTTTTCTTATTAACCTTAATCTTGTCAACATCTGCATCATCAATTTGGTGCAAAGGATATAGGCGATGCAGTATAAAATGTTGATTTTCGGTTTGGATGAATAATACTATTTCTCCATTTAACCATTTTATGGAAAAATTTTGCTCTTCATTAGGAAAATCAATAACAGTCTTATAATTCTCTTTCTTCAATTGATCAATCAATTGGATGATATCAGTTGATAAATGGCTGTGCATAAATTAAGTTGCTAATGAATAATCTGAAGAATGAACAAGGTTCGGATTAATAAGTTGATGAAGTTTCAGAAAATCCTTACATTGGGGAAATAAAGAAGCCTTAATTTGCTTAGGAATAGCTCATTAAGGCTTGTATAGTAAAGTGAAATTAAAGGCGCTTTAAGATACTAAAGAGCTCATTTCCGCGTTTTCAAAAAAGGTAGGTTTGTCGAGTTTTATAGCGATTCTATAAGCAGCATTCATTAAGCCTACATGACTATATGCCTGAGGGAAATTGCCCCATTGGCTGCCATCATCTTCATTGATGTCTTCACTAAATAACATCAGATGATTACCAAAAGAAAGCAATTGACGGAAGACCTCCTGCGCTTCATCTACACGACCTACGCAAGCTAATGCTTCCACATACCAAAATGCACAAACCAAAAATGTGGACTTTGGTTTTCCAAAATCATCTTTGTGAAGGTACCGATAAAATAAACCATGCTTACCTTTTAGTTCTTTTTCTAATGCGGCTAAGTGATTTTTGGCACGATCAGAACTTGGATCCAAATAGCCCATCATAATAAGCTGTAGGGTAGAGGCATCCAAATTTTTGGAATCCGTTGAATTAGTGTAAACACCTCTTTCTTCGTCATAACAAGATTCAATATAAGCAGCGGCTTTTTGTTGAACCGCCATTGCTCTTTTCTCAATATCCTTGAAACCATTTTGACGCGCTATTTTTATGGCTGCGGTGGCACCTGCCCATTGAAATAAGTTGGAATAACAATGCCGTTGTTGGAAATTTCGGAACTCCCAAATTCCCGCATCGGTTTCGTCTATGGTGTTTTCAATTTTATTTAAAATAAAATTTGTCCAGCCTTCTGCAACCATCTTATTTTGGTATTTGAACCTTTGATCCGTAAATAATGGAAGTAAGGCTATCAATGCTTGGCCGTACACATCATTTTGAATATGTTCGTAGGCTTGATTACCGATACGTATAGGTTGGTTGTTGAGATATCCAGATAAATGATCCAAATGTGACTCTTCTAACTTTGTCTTACCCAAAATGCCGTATAGAGGTTGCAATCTTCCTGTATCGGTTTGTGTTATATTGGCGATATAGGAAGCGTATTTTTCCATTTCTTCGAAATGGCCTACGTGACTCAATGCAGTCAACACATAAAAACTGTCCCGAAGCCAACAATACCGATAATCCCAATTGCGTCCTGAACCTGGAAATTCTGGAAGACTAGTTGTACTAGCGGCGATAATTGCTCCAGTGTCTTCGAATTGGTGAAGTTTCAACGATAAAGCAGAACGAATAACCTGTGTTTGATAGAAAGATGGGATAGAAGCATTCTTCACCCAATTTTGCCAATATAAAGTTGTTCTTCGTAAAAAATCCTCACAAGTTCGCTCAATCGGTGCTTCGAAAGGACTTCCAAAGGTTAAGATTAAATAGACAGGTCTATCCAGTACATGTGGAATATCATCAAAGAAATGATTAATCGGCATATCTGTCGCTAATCGCATTTTGATATCGCCCTTTTCAAATTGAATATGATTACTTCCTCTGTTTTTATGAAAAGAGGTAAGCCCGTATTGATATACGGGTTCACACCGTACACGAATACGAGGTCTACCTTTTATGGGCTCTATCTTGCGAATGAGGGTTAAAGGCTTAAAATAGCGTTCGTATTGTTCGAAACGAGGAGCGAAGTCTGTAATTTTATACGATCCTTCATTCGTATCTACTACGGTACACAAGATATTTGTATTTTCAATATAATACTGTTTGCTTTGAAATTCTTCTGCCACGGGTTTGATATCAAATCTTCCCCCTTTTTCTTCGTCCAGAAGACCTCCAAAAACAAATGAATCCTGAAATGTTGGCCAACATAACCAACTGATATTCGTGTCTTTATTTACATGTGCTATAAAAGCACAATTTCCAATTATTCCGCTGTTATAAATGTGTTTACTTAATGACATGTTTATGGTTTAATTTGAAGTATTTCAGCTTGTTCATACGTGTGCTGCGTGAATTTTTTAATAAGCTTTAATACTTCTTCTTGTGTTTCTATGTAATATCGAGCTGCTGATTTGCGACTTCCTACTTTTACCGTGATGGAGTCGGATGGCAATTCTAAAAACATATCCTCATCTGTTGCGTCGTCACCAATTGCAAAGATGAAGTCTGGTTTGAAATCCTGAACAATTTCCATTGCTGCACGACCTTTATTCAACTCACTATTTTTCACTTCTATTACTTTATTTCCCATCAAGAGTTGTAATCCATGATGCGGTAATAGATAACGTAAATGATCGACCAATTCTTGTGCACGAAGATTACCTAAACCACTTTGTACTTTACGATAGTGCCATGCCAAGGAGTAGTTTTTTTCTTCGACATAAGATCCAGCCGTCATATTCGCAAACTTAGCCATAATGTGCTTGATTGGATATTTCCAACGTGTCGAGATATGTATTTTCGTGTGCCAGTTATAATCAGGATAATTGCTCCAAGCACCATGTTCCGCAACTAAATAATATTTTTTGTCGGCAAACCATTCTGAAAGTGTTTCGTGTGGTCTACCGCTAATGATGACAATTTGGTTGTTAGGATTGGATTGAAGCTCTTCCAATACTTCATACAAATCATTTGTAGGGGTCGCCTCATTCGCATTATTGTTGAAGCCAATCAATGTCCCATCGTAATCTAAAAAGAATAAATTGCGCTTGCCTTCATTGTATCGACTTAAGAAATTCTGAAGCGTATCTGTGTTGATACGTCTTGCTCTTTCTTGAGATTGAATGGATTTAATTTCTCTTAATCTTTTAAAGAATAGACGTACCCAATGACGGATATTGAATTTTTTTACAATCTCCAAACTGTCATCCATACGCTTGCGCTGTTCTTGCTCTGGCATCTGAATAGCCGACATCAGTGCTTCGCAAATTTGTTGTTTCGAATGTGGATTGACTAGGATGGGACCTATAAGTTCCTTACTAGCTCCTGCCATTTCACTCAAAATCAGGACCCCGTTATTGTTTTCTTTACTAGCAATAAATTCTTTACAAACTAAATTCATTCCATCACGTAAAGAAGTTACAAGGCAAATGTCCGAAGCAACGTACAAGGCAGAAAGTTCTTTCACATCAAAGGAATTGTAGAAATAACTGATAGGTGTCCATTCATTATTACCGAATACGGCATTTATTTGTCCGACCATACGGTTGATTTCATCATGTAGCTCCTTGTATTTCGGAACATTATCGCGAGAAGGAACCACCAACATATATAATATCACTTCGTTACGTACTTCGGGATGAGTTTTTAATAGAAATTCGAAAGCGCGTAATCGCTCGAGAATACCCTTGCTGTAATCTAAGCGATCGATACTTAGAACGAATTTTCGATTGTTATAAAAGGTGCGTATTTCCTTCGCTCGAGTTTGAATTTCTTCGGATTGCGCCAAATCATTGAATTTGTCGTAATCAATTCCCATAGGGAATACTTCTACATAAACACTTCTTCCGCCGCTACGTAAGCAGTTATTTTGAATGGATAAGCCCAAGATATGGGTACAAGCATTTAGGAAGTGCTGTGTGTCATTGTACGTGTGAAATGCAATCAGATCGGCACCTAATAGTCCTTTTAACAATTCATCTCGCCAAGGAATTCCTCTAAATAATTCATCTGGAGGGAAAGGTATATGCTGGAAATAACCTATTCCAATCTTACTATTGTAAGCTCGAATGAATTTAGGTAATAGCATCAATTGGTAATCATGAATCCATACTTCATCATTATCGGCTATATCTTGTGCTACCGTTATCTCAGCGAATTTTTTATTTACGGATTCGTACATATTCCAATAGGAATCGTCATATACTGCATAAGAAGGATGATAATGAAAAATAGGCCATAAGACTTCATTTGAAAACCCTTCATAGTATCCTTCTAATTCCTCTTCCGTTAAGAATACAGGAATAAGGTTTAACTCTTTGAGTTTCTCCGTAACTTCTTGTTTTTCGTCTTCATTTTCGGGTACAAATCCAGGCCAGCCAATCCAGATGTTTTCACCTTCTTTATAGATTGAGCCTAAACCAGTAGCCAATCCTCCTTCACTGGGAATTACGTGTAATTCGCCGTCATGTCTTTCAATGCGTACGGGTAATCTATTAGAAATTATTATAGTTCTATTTCTTAGCATGGTTGTTAAATACAGTAAATGTTTTTCGTAGATGAGCGTGGGAGCTATATTATTACAACAGCTTTAAACGCTTGTGGTTTTAATTATTTTGAATTAATTCTATTTTCCCTATAGTTCTTCGTTTAATTTTTCCAGTCCGGAAGTAGCTGGTCCTGTAAGTATTCTTCCATTAATGTTGAAACGGGAACCGTGGCAAGGACAATCCCAGGAAAGTTCGGCGTTGTTCCAACGTACTTCGCATTTGGCATGTGGACAGGTGCTTTTTAGTACATGTAATTGTCCATTTTGCTCTGCATAAATAGCGTAAGAATCACCTTCATACTTTACTACTTTTGCTTCGCCTTCGTTGATTTCTGCCAAAGATTGGATGCGTTCCATGCTGATTTTATCTTTAATAAAGTCACTTACGACTGTAGCATTTTCTTTAACAAAACTGGTGAATCCTGCTGTTGGCTTAAATCTTTTTGGATTGAATAGCTTAGCATACGGATTTTCACCATCGATAATTAAATCAGAAATAATAGCCGAAGAAAGTGTGCCGAAGGTCATACCATTCCCTCTAAATCCTGTAGCCACGAAAATCCGACCGTCGCTCGAGGGTAAAACACCTATTGAAGGTAATCCATCAGCTGCTTCGAAATACTGACTGGACCAAGCATATTCTACCGTGTCAACATCGAAATGCGAACGGCAATAATTTTCAAGTTCAGCAAAGCAAGACCCCGTATCTTCCGAATGTCCTGTTTTATGGTCTTCTCCACCCGCAATTAACAATTGTTTTCCGTCAATTTCGTGTGTACGATAATAGTGGTAGGGATCGTATAAGTCATAACCTAACGTGTTTGGGTAATTCCCATTTTTCAACGAAAATGCTATTGCATAGCTACGGTATGGAGCTGTAGTAAAATGTAAGATGCTTATTCCGGGAGGAGTATGGGTAGCGTATACGGCATGTTTTGCATTTATATCACCCAATGAGGTTTTAAGTACTACACCCGCATGGTCTTCAACATGCGATTCCACCATACAACTTTCTACTACCATTCCGCCAGCCTGAATATAGGCTTCTGTCAATCCTTTAATATATTTTATGGGATGGAATTGTGCTTGCTTCGGGATAAGGACTGCTTTTTTGAAAGAGATTGGGAAATCAATTTGGTCTATATAATTCATTTCATAGCCCACTTGATTTGCTCCGTCGACTATATCTTCCAGTTGTTTTACTTGATCATCATCCACGGCAAACAAATGCGCATTTTTGTATTCAAAATCACAATTGATAGCATGTCTAAAGACATTGGAATGAACAATATTAATCGCTTCTTTTCCCGCTTGCGCTAATAATTTGGCATTTTCCAACCCAAATTTGCTTATAGCTTCTTTATAGGTCGTGTCGAAAAAATCATTTAAATGTGCTGTGGTACCTCCTGTAGTACCGAATCCTATATTGTTGGCTTCTAATAAAATACATTTTAGACCAATAAGCTGTAATCGATATGCAGTAGAAACTCCAGTAATACCGCCACCAACTATAGCTACATCAAATAATTGATCTTGTGTGGGCAGATTCTCAAACCTTTTGGCTTCCGCTTGCCACATACTTTTACGTGCTCCGTCTCTGAACATATCTATTAAATTTTTGTTATACAATTATGATGATTAGTGCTCATTGAACAGCTTAAAACGAATTTCGTTGGGTTATTAAGCGAATGCTAAATTTTTAAGCGTTGATCTGGAGTGTATAAATCGATAATGAGTCAAATAACTGATATGGAAAAATTAGAGAAAAGATTAACCACGTACAAAGAGAAATACGGCGAGGAAAATAAATTAACACAATTCAGTTACAACCAAAGTGCAGAACAGATAATATACAGAAATGAAGCATTGCGCACAGGGAACCGAAAGTTGTATGCGGACTATGTAACTTCTCATCCTGATCTCGATCCTGAAAAGGAATTGAAAACTTTTGATAGCTTGGCACCAAAAGTACTAAAATTGGATAGAGCGTCCTTTATATCTTGGGCTATCGATAAAGGAATTGAATTGGTAGAAAGTGATATTTATATTTTCGATGAAGACGCTATTCTCAAAGGTATTCGGTTAGAAGAAGTAGAAGCTGAATCTTTTGAGGTTGAATCTACATGGGATGAACTGATTCATAATGTACATAAGCCTGAAGAATTAGCGAAGGATAGAGCTTTTTTTTGGGTTTTGGATGAATAAAAAATCCGTAAGATAATTACGGATTTTTTCGCCAAATTTTATCCGCTAAAGGCAAATATTCAGGTAGTGCTGCAGAGCCATACCAAGGATAAATAGTATAATCCAAAAATCTGTTTTTAATTGTCAAATCATTCTGAAGCAATGCTTTTACTTCTTCCTCAGTTTTAGTATTCTGAATCACTAGTGTCCGGTAAAGAATAAAAAAAAGGCTGGCGCAAGCACCAACCCTTTAGCTAACTTTGAGGTTGCAAAACAAACAAAGTAACTATGGGTAAAAGTACAAATTTTAGTGGACAGCCGATATTAAATTTTTAATCATTAAAAACAAAAAATTGTAAACTAAAAAACTATAAAAAAATTTATGAAGATAAAATGACCTTTGAATAGTTCATTGGTATGATAAGATATTGCCTATTTCTAAAATATATCTAAGACTTTCAAAAAAAAAAGCTCGACATGACTGTCGAGCTTTTGTACCTAGGGCGGGAATCGAACCCGCACTCCTTTAACAGGAACAGGATTTTAAGTCCTGCGTGTCTACCAGTTCCACCACCTAGGCAACTCTGGAGCGAAAAACGAGATTCGAACTCGCGACCCCAACCTTGGCAAGGTTGTGCTCTACCAACTGAGCTATTTTCGCTTTTTTAAGTCTTTCAAGTTGTCTGGACATCGCGTCCTTCCGATTTGATGATGCAAATATAGAGCTATAATCTAGTTTTGCAAAATGTTTTTGAAAATAAAATGGCTTTTTTTAGCGTTTTAAAGCCATTTGTTTGATAATCAGCTAGAATAATTTTCAATAAAAATTGCCCCCAAAGATATTAGTAGTGGGGGCAATACAATTATTTTATCAATCCTGCTCTGCGAAGTAAAGCATCAACTGCTGGTTCTTTTCCTCTAAACGCTTTATAAAGCTTCATGGGATGTGTTGTTCCGCCTTTTGAAAGAATGTTTTCCTTGAATTTGTTAGCCACTTCTTTGTTGAAAATACCGTTTTCTTTAAAATATTCAAAAGCATCCGCATCTAAAACTTCTGCCCATTTGTAACTGTAATATCCAGAAGAATATCCGCCATTAAAAATATGGGAGAAGGAAGTACTCATCGCATTATCTTCTACATCGGGGAAAAGTTGAGTAGATGCGAATTGTAATTTTTCAAAATCTTTAACTTTAGAAATAGCCGATGGATCTTGTCCATGCCACCCCATATCCAGTAGTCCGAAACTTAATTGACGAACAGTAGCCATCCCTTCCAAGAAAGAAGCAGATTCTTTGATCTTTTCCACTAATTCCATTGGAATCAATTCTCCAGTCTCGTAATGTTTAGCAAATAAAGTTAGTGCTTCTTTCTCATAACACCAGTTTTCCATAATTTGGCTTGGAAGCTCCACAAAATCCCAGAACACAGAAGTTCCGGAAAGATTTGGGTACGTCGTATTGGCTAACATGCCGTGCAACGCGTGTCCAAATTCGTGGAATAACGTAGTTACTTCGTTAAATGTCAACAAAGCAGGTTTCGTCTCGGTAGGAGGAGTAAAATTGCACACGATAGAAATGTGTGGTCTCTCTTTTATACCATCTTTTATGTATTGCGGTTTGAATGAAGTCATCCAAGCGCCCTGACGTTTTCCTTTGCGCGGGAAGAAATCAGCGTAGAAGATAGCTACCAAATTGTCTTGCTCATCTTTCACTTCGTATGTTTGCACATCTGGATGGTATTTATCTATATTGTGAACTTTCGAAAAAGTTAGATTATAAAGTTTATGTGCAACTTCAAAAGCGCCTTTTAGTACATTTTCTAATTTGAAATAGGGTTTTAACAGCTCATCATCCAATTGAAATTTTTGTTGTTTTAGTTTTTCCGAATAGTAGGAACCGTCCCATTTTTCCAAGACCTCAATACCATCTTTTTCTTTGGCAAAAGCAGTTAGTTCCTGGAATTCTTTTTCTGCAGCAGGTTTAGCTTTTGCTAATAAATCGTTTAAGAAAGCTAATACTTTGCTAGGCGATTCCGCCATTCGCTCTGCCAAAACAAAATCAGCATGCGTTTCATAACCTAAAAGTTGCGCACGTTGATGTCTTAATTGCACAATTTCTAAGACGATTGTTTCGTTGTTATTTTCATTTTCTTGAAATCCTTTTCGACCCGCTGCCAATGAAATTTCTTTTCGCAATTCGCGATTATCCGCATAAGTGACAAAAGGAATATAGCTTGGATAATCCAGGGTAAAAATCCATCCATCTTTGTTTTTTGATTTCGCTAAAGAGGCCGCAGCTTCGATAACACCTTCAGGTAGTCCTGCTAAGTCTTCTTCTTTAGTAATATGTAATTGATAAGCGTTTGAATCTGCCAGGACGTTTTCTCCAAATTTCAATTTCAAAACCGATAATTTAGCATCGATATCACGCAGCTTTTGCTTTTGCTCATTATTCAAAAGAGCTCCATTGCGTGCAAAATCTTTGAACGACTTTTCTAACAACGTTTGCTGCTCTGTGGTAAGTGTTAATGAGTCTTTTTGTTCATAAACTGCTTTTACACGCGAAAATAAATCTGTATTCAGTGTAATATCATTTCCTAAAGCCGAAAGTTTGGGCGCTACATCTTGAGCTATTTTCTCTAATTCATCGTTGGTTTCAGCCGAATGAAGATTAAAGAAAATATTGCTGATGCGATCCAAGGTTAGCCCTGAATAAGCCAATGCTTCAATTGTATTTTCGAAAGTTGGAGGTTCAGGATTGTTTACAATATCCTCGATTTCCTTTTTGGTAAGTGCTATTCCTTCATCGAAGGCTGAAATATAATCCTTTTCTGAAATCTGTGAAAAGGGAGCTGTATCATGTACGGTATTAAATTTTTCTGTTAAAATTGCCATGTGATAAAGCTAAAAATATTTTAGGAAATAAAAATCAGTTTACCGTAAAGTATTAGGTTTACCTGCCTTCTGAATAATACGGTTAATCTATATTTTAAATAGTTTTTATTAGACGATTTTTAATAGAAATTTCGGAATATTTTCTTTTATATTTAATGTATGTTCAAATAAATTTTTGAAATAAACTTATCTTTCTGAAACAACTTTAGTTTTGCTTATTTTGTTTCTTTAATGGTTATCTTGAATTGGAAATTATTGGCTTGGTAACTTATGTTACCAACTTTATCATTTGATGGCTGTACCTTTGTATTAACAAAATAAAATAATATGGAAACTATTTATGGAACTTGGCCTTGGTATATTGGAGGACCATTAGTGGCTCTGATCATGTTGGCCTTAATAAAATTGGGCAAATCCTTTGGATTTTCCTCTAATTTTCGAACGTTTTGTTCGGCATTAGGAGCAGGTAAAAGTTGCGATTTTTTTGATTTTGATTGGAAAGCGCAACGTTGGAACTTGCTATTCTTGTTCGGTACGATTGTCGGAGGATTTGTAGCTTCTCATTGGTTGGCAAATCACCAAGCCCCACCAATAGCAGAAGAAACTATTACTACACTGCAAGGTTATGGCTTTCAAAGCGCAGGTAAATCGTATTTACCACCTGAATTATTCTTCAATCTAGACTTGAAAAACATTTTATTATTGTTGGTTGGTGGTGTTTTTGTTGGTTTTGGAACGCGCTATGCCGGAGGATGTACCTCAGGTCACGCGATCTCTGGACTAAGCAATCTTCAATGGCCATCATTAGTAGCTGTTGTTGGATTTTTTATCGGAGGCCTCCTAATGGTTCATGTATTATTTCCTTTTATTTTTTAAGCGATGAGAAAGTTAGTATTTGTATTATTAGGCGTAGCGTTTGGTATTGTCATGTATAAAGCGGAAGCTGCCTCTTGGTTTAGAATCTTTGAGATGTTTAGCTTTCAATCTTTCCATATGTACGGTTTTATCGGTTCAGCCTTATTTGTAGGAGTTATCGGAGTGCAGTATATGAAGAGAAAAGCGAAAGATGTAGATGGAAATAAAATCAATATTCAGCCAAAGGCAAAGTCTATTCCTCGTTATTTGATTGGCGGTATTTTCTTTGGTTTGGGCTGGGCGTTAGTGGGCGCATGTCCAGGGCCAATCTTTGCTTTATTGGGTTCAGGTGTATTTTCAATCATTATAGTAATTATTGGAGCGTTATTGGGTACGTATATTTATGGTGTTATCCGTAAATATTTGCCTCACTAATTTAAGTTGAATGTTTTTGTTGGGGTTATTTTTAGCGGTTTTTGTCGGGATTACATTGGGATTAGTGGGGAGTGGAGGTTCCATTTTGACGGTTCCTATATTCGTCTATGTGTTTGGAGTCGATCCTGTATTGGCTACAGCTTACTCTCTTTTTGCTATCGGAGCGACGTCGATAATAGGGGGAACAAAAGGTTTTATAAGTAAGGATGTAGATATAGACAAACTTTTGAAGTTTGGAATTCCTTCTATGATATCGGTGTTTTTGACACGTAAGTTTCTAGTTCCATTGATTCCTGACCAATTCAATATAATGGGCTATATTATTCAGCAGGAAGTCGTTCTTATGGTTTCATTTGCAGTACTGATGTTGTTTGCAGCTTACGCTATGTTTCATGAAATCAATATTCCAAAAGCTCAATTTCCGTTTATTACGGTAGTAGCTAAAGGTGTTTTTGTGGGATCAGTAACTGGGATAGTAGGTGCAGGAGGTGGTTTTTTGATTATTCCGGCATTAACTAATTTCTTTAATCTGAGCATGAAGAAAGCGGTTGCTACATCATTGGTATTGATCGCAATCAATTCTTTCCTAGGGTTATTAGGCGATTGGAGAAGAATAGATTTATTTGATTGGAACTTATTATTGCAATATACGTTATTAACTATAGTTGGGATTTTTATTGGTTTTTATTTAAGCAATAAAATTGACGGGAAAAAATTGAAACGTATATTTTCAGTGGGGATTATGGCAGTTGCAATTTTTGTTTTACTGACCGAATTTGGGATTATTTAATTTTAAAAAAGAAAATGTTTTTTGAACAGGTATACGATAAAACTTTAGCGCAAGCTAGTTATATAATTGGATGTCAGGTCTCTAAAGAGGCGATTGTAATTGATCCAAAACGTGATGTTGATACTTATCTTGATATAGCCAAATCGAATAATTTGACTATTACACATGTAGCAGAAACACATATTCATGCTGATTTTTTAAGTGGCAGCCGTGAATTGGTAGCGCTTACAGGAGCAAAATTATTCCTATCTGATGAAGGTGATGAAGATTGGCAGTATGAGTTTCCACATCTAGGTCTAAAGAATGGAGATGTTATCAAAATTGGAAATCTTACATTAGAAACTTTGCATACGCCTGGACATACGCCAGAAAGTATTTCTTTCTTATTGACAGATCATCCTGCTACAGATAAACCTGTTATGTTTTTTACGGGGGATTTTGTGTTTGTGGGGGATGTTGGAAGACCCGATTTATTGGAAGAAGCTGCTGGATTGGTGGGGTCCAAAGAGGTAGGAGCTAAACAGTTATTCGAATCGTTGAAGTTATTCAAAGCACTTCCAGATTATATTCAGGTGTGGCCAGGGCACGGTGCTGGTTCTGCTTGTGGAAAAGCTTTAGGGTCTGTGGCCAGTACAACGGTAGGGTATGAGAAAATCAGAAACTGGGCATTGCAACACGATGATTTTGAATCCTTCAAAGAAGAATTATTAAGAGATCAACCGGAGGCACCGTATTATTTTGCTGAAATGAAAAAGCAAAACAAGATTGATCGTAAATTATTGACGGAAGTACCTCTGCACCCTGTTTTGGATATTGAAGATATTTCAAAGGATGCTGTTGTTGTGGATACACGAAATAAATTTGAATTTTCGAAAGGTCATTTGCCAAAATCCATTAATATTCAAAATAATAACAGTTTAGCGAATTGGGCAGGATGGATGCTTTCTTATAATGAACCCATAGTATTGGTTGCTCCAAAAGAGAATCAAGAAGAGGTGACACGTAAAATGATGCGTATTGGAATGGATAATATAGCAGGTTTCGTATCTCAATTAAGTGGACAATTAGTAGAAACAAAATTAGTAGATGCTGCTGAAGTGGAGCAAGAAGTAAGCAATGGCGAATGTACTTTATTGGACGTACGTAATACTATTGAGTTTAGAAATGGTCATATAGAAGGTGCTATACATCATTTCGTGGGACATATGGCAAAACGTTTGCCTAATTTGGATAAAAATGCATCTATTATTGTACAATGTCAAGCAGGAGACAGAGCTACTATTGCAACTTCATATTTAGAAAAAAATGGGTTCAGCAATGTTAAAAACTTTATTGGCAGTATGCAAGATTGGTTAGCAAAGGGCAAACCTGTATTGAAATAATTTATTTATGCGCGAATTACTCAAGACAGTATATACAGGAATTTTTGATTCAAAAACTATTGAGAATATAGCAGAAGTTGCCGTGTTCAAAAGCTTCAAAAAAGGGGATGTAATTTTGGATATTGGTCAATCTATCCATTTTATTCCCTTAGTGCTAAATGGTGCTGTCAAAGTTATGCGCGAAGATTCCATACGAGGCGAGCTACTGCTGTATTATTTGATTTCTGGAGATACGTGCACGATGACTGCAACATGTTGTACAAGTAACAAGATAAGTTCTATCCGTGTAATTGCTGATACAGCAGTAGATCTTGCATTTATTCCTAATAGCTATTTCAATCATTGGTTGTCTACAAGTGAGACCTGGCGCAATTTCATATTACAAAGCTATTCCAAACGCTTGGATGAAATGATTGTAGCCGTTGACAGTTTGGCTTTCTCCAATATGGAAGAAAGGGTAATAACTTATTTATTACAAAAAATGAGATTGGAAGATAATAGAATTCTTACAGTTACACACGCCGAAATAGCTTCCGATCTCAATTCTTCTCGAGTAGTGATTTCTAGAATCCTTAAGAAATTAGAAAGTGATGAAAAAATCTTATTGTTACGCAATGAAATAAGAATTTTACTTTAATTTTTGTTGTTTTTCAATAATTAGTATCTTATATTTAGGAATAGATATTGTTATTATCGATAAGATTTTAATTATACTCATATTTATACCCATTTTTACCATATGAAAATTACGCTAGTGTGCATAGGCAAGACGGATGATAAATTTATTCAAGAGGGAATAGATAAGTATATTAAACGCTTAAAACATTACATCACTTTTAATATTATTGTCCTTCCAGATGTAAAGAATGTAAAAAATCTTTCGGAAGCGCAGCAGAAAGAAAAGGAAGCTGAACTTTTCTATAAGAATATCCAATCAGGTGATTTCGTGGTTTTATTGGATGAGAGAGGTAAGGAATTTAGATCCATAGAATTTTCTTCATTCATTGAAAAAAAGATGGTAGCCAGCGTGCAGCATATGGTATTTTTAATTGGCGGACCGTATGGATTTGCCGAGGAAATAAAACAACGTGCAAATTCATTTGTTTCTTTATCAAAGATGACTTTCTCTCATCAAATGGTTCGTTTGTTTTTTGTTGAACAAATTTATCGCGCATTTACCATTATGAAAGGGGAGCCTTATCATCATGAATAATATAGTAATCCGTTATTTTTAGTATCATTTTAAAAAAGGAGTATATATGGATATGGATAAATATAAAAGGGACTATAAATACAGAAGTTCTGAAGGAGATAAGAGTTACAAATGGATAATAATTATAGGAGCTATAGTTGTTGCATTATTAGCTTATTTTATCAAATAAAAAAATAAGGCGATATTGGGAGTATCGCCTTAAAATCACACTAACTATTTATCTCTTATGAAAAGAGAATAGGGCATCGATGCTTTGAAATTTTCAAGGAATCATCGATGACATAAATTTAGTAAAATAAGTTTTAATAATTCAAAATTTTATACAAAAAAATATTAACTAGTTTAAATTTTTAAATTTTAGTTAAAAATTTAAACACTTCTAATGCTTTTTTGTCTGTTTTGAAAGTCAAATCTTCTTCTTTTAGATTTTCAAGCTTTATTAATCTGAAAACTTCTAATTTATCCGCAACCAAATTATTGTTAAAATCAAAAGGTAAAGTCTTTAACTCAATATTTAATTCTTCTAATGCTTTTACCTCATAATAGATTGAGATGATTTGACTATTATTAAAACTAGATTTTTCATAAAAGTCCGTAGTGTAAATATGCCTTATCACGTCAATCTTCAGGTTACACTCTTCCATAAATTCTCTTTTGAGTGCATCTACCAGACCTTCTCCATATTCTAATCCTCCACCAGGAAACTTAGTGAACGACACACTTTGTGTTCTTTCATCGGTAATCAACACTTCGTCGTTTTCGGTTCTAAGTATTCCGTATACTCTGACGTTAAATGGAAACATTTCGCTTTATTTATTTTTCTTAGATAAATCTTTTAAATATATATTCTTGAATTCTACGGGCTGTCCTTCACTTTGCAAGGCAATAAAACCTCTTTTTAAAGCAGTTCCATCTATTTTAATACGTGGATCATAATTATTGACTATTGGACCTCCGATATGTGGTTTAGAATAGGTCAACACCGTATCGCCTTCGATAATATGATGTACTAACGAATCGCCTAATACAATTAATTCTGCTTTAACCCACTGATCTCCGTGGTATGTTTTGGAAGTGGAATTTATACAGTGTGTCGTTAACAATTCATTATTATAATAAATATGTGTACCAGGTGAACACATATTTCCTGTAGGTCTTGGTTTGCCATCACCTAACCCGCCTAAAAATTGCATTTCTACCGAAATAGGCCAATCTTGATTGGCTGGCATGGTACGAGGATCTTGTGAATGAAACATGACTCCACTATTTCGGATGGTATAGTCTGGTGCTCCTGGATAAAGGTCACCGTAGAATCTATATTCTAATTTCAAATGATAATGAGAATAGGGGATATCGTAATACAAATGCCCAAATCTATCCTCATATTTTTCTCCGTAGCCATCGTAGTTTACTTGGATTACACCATCTTTTACACGAAATGTATTGGCAAAATTATTACCCACTTCGTAGGGGTAGATTTTTGCAGTCCATCCTGACAAATCTTTACCGTTAAATAGCGGCTTCCATTCCGGAGTTTTTTCTTTGCTTACAGCGCATCCTAATAAAAAAAGACTACAAAATAATGCTGGAGAAAGTTTCATTTTCATGGTGTTAAATTTCTATGAATCCATTTTCAACAGCTGCTTCGTCGACAAACAATACGGAATAATGTCTTGGAAGTAACCAGCCAATTGTATTAGAAATAATCTCAAATTTTTTGTCATCTGCTATCTGAGGAGGAGTAAAATTGAAAACCAAATCTTGTTTTACTTCTTGTTCATTTTCATAATTGCGAGCAATCATCATCGCTTTTGGTGCTTCAATGCCCGCGTGTTTTAAAAATTCACGCAATTGATTTTTAAGATATTTAGGCAAGATAGCGTCCGAAGGAGCTCCTATCAAAATTTGTTCATCAGGTTTGATTTCTATTTGCTCTCTATTGTTGGAGAAAATGCTTTCTTCAGCATAAAAAGTGTCATTCAATTCGTAATTGACAATATCTCCATACGTAAATATCCAATCTGGTCTTTCATTCTGCGGATTGATAACTACGCCGAATCCTTGTGTTAATATCGCAGGAAGTTGTTTGTTGATTACAAAAGCTTGGAAGCTTTCGTCAGCTTTCACATTTTGAAGCTGTATATAAGGAAAACCATCACTTGCAATAACGACCTCAGGACTACCCAATTTAAGGTTTGCTTGATCC
Organism: Sphingobacterium sp. SGL-16; assembly: GCF_011043515.1. Lineage (NCBI taxonomy): Bacteria > Pseudomonadati > Bacteroidota > Sphingobacteriia > Sphingobacteriales > Sphingobacteriaceae > Sphingobacterium > Sphingobacterium sp. SGL-16. Next base: position 24,237 of record NZ_JAAKGQ010000031.1, read on the forward strand.
ACGGCTTGTAGAAAATTGGCTATCCAATTTTGATCGCGTTCTGCAAAAGGCACTTCTAGTAATGAATTCAATATCACCGTCTTTTCTAAATCGCCTAACCCAATTTCTGGATTATTCTCATTATTCGTTACACTCATACTCTAATTTTAAATCTTTAAGTTGCGCTTAAAAGTACATAATTCTTATCTATATTTTAGGAGTAATATTAAATTATTGGCTATATTGTAAAGAGTTATTTTGCTACTTTTGTTGAATAAGAATATAAGTTAATGATAGATTCGAAACTGAGTACACCTATGAACGTAGCTACATCTAAGTTAAGTTATGATGATTTTCGTGAAATCATATTGAAAGACTATGAGGCTGCAGTTCAAAGTAGGTATGTAAGTTTATTGGGAAGGAAAGAAGTGCTAACGGGCAAGGCGAAGTTTGGTATTTTTGGTGATGGTAAAGAAGTCGCACAAATCGCTTTGTCAAAAGTATTCGAAGATGGTGATTGGCGATCAGGATATTACAGAGATCAAACTTGGGCTTTTGTATCTGGAATAAGTACAGTCTATAATTTTTTCTCACAACTGTATGCTCATCCCTCATTGGATGCCGATATTTCATCTGGAGGAAGACAAATGGTTGCCCATTTTTCTACAGCACTTACCGATGAAAATGGCGCGTGGAAAAACCAAACCCTTCAGAAAAATTCATTTTCTGATATTTCTACCACTGGCGGGCAGATGTCGCGTACATTGGGTCTAGGCTTAGCTTCTAAGCTGTACCGAAATAATAAAGATCTTGAGTATTTAAAATATTTCTCCAACCAAGGAAATGAAGTAGTTTTTTGTACGGTTGGTAACGCCTCTACTTCGGAAGGTGTATTTTGGGAAACTATCAATGCTGCTGGTGTGAAACAAATTCCAGCCGTGATTTCTGTTTGGGATGATGGTTATGGTATTTCTGTTCCAAATGATATTCAAACTACTAAATCCGATATTTCAGAAGTACTTCGTGGTTTTCAGCGAGACAATAATGCATATGGATTTGAGATTTTTAAGGTAAAAGGTTGGGATTATGCTGGTCTTTGTGAGACCTATGAGATGGCCGCAAAAATTGCGCGCGAAAAGCATATTCCTTGTTTAGTACATGTGACAGAATTGACTCAACCCCAGGGACATAGTTCTTCGGGTTCGCATGAGCGCTATAAGTCTGAGGAAAGATTACTTTGGGAACAAGAATTTGACTGTAATGTCAAAATGCGTCAATGGATTATTAGTTCGGGTATTGCAGTTGAGGCAGAGCTTAAAGAGATTGAATCTACTGCAAAAGATTTAGTTCGCGCAGAGCAGAAAAGAGCTTGGACGGATTACCGTAAGCTGTTGCAAAGTGAATTGGACGAAGCGATTCATTATTTATCAAAATTAGAAAATGAAATCGTTGAACTACCATTAAATATTTTAAAGAGTACCACAGAGCCTTCTCTTAAAGAAATATATTCGACGGTACGTCAGGTTTTGCGCGACTTGCGTTTTGAAAGTTCTGCTGAAAAGGATGAATTATATACTTGGTACCTAGAAAAGCAAAAGCTGAACCAAGAGCGCTATAACAGCAAATTGTTTACAGAAAATTCTTTTTCTCCGCTAGAGGTACAAGTTGTAGAACCAATTTATTCTACGGATTCTCCAATATTAGATGGCAGAGAAGTATTAAACGCTTGTTTTGAAGCAAATTTCAAAAATGATGAGCGTTTGGTGGCTTTTGGAGAGGATGTAGGTAAGATTGGTGATGTAAATCAAGGTTTTGCAGGATTACAGGAAAAATTTGGTGAGATACGAATTTTCGATACTGGTATTCGCGAGTCGGCGATAATTGGCAAAGGAATAGGGTTAGCCGTAAGAGGTTTGCGGCCTATAGCAGAGATACAATATTTAGATTATTTGATCTATGCACTTCCTGTGTTGAGTGACGATTTAGCTTCTTTGAGTTATAGAACCAAAGGCCAGCAAAAAGCTCCAGTTATAATTCGTACTCGAGGCCATAGATTAGAAGGAATTTGGCATTCTGGTTCACCAATGACAGTATTGTTGGGAGCTTTACGTGGATTACATATTTGCGTACCCCGTAACATGACACAAGCTTCTGGGATGTACAACACTCTTTTGCGTGGCGATGATCCAGCTGTAGTGGTGGAATGTTTGAATGGATATCGTTTAAAAGAAAAAATGCCTTCCAATGTTGGAGAATTCACCGTTCCAATTGGTATAGCTGAAGTAATACGTGAAGGTGAGGATATAACGGTAGTATCTTATGGTTCGACACTACGCCTTGTACAACAGGCGGCTATGGAATTGGATAAGATTGGAATTTCTATAGAAATCGTGGATGTACAATGTTTACAACCATTTGATCGTACACAAGTCTGTTTAGCTTCTTTAAGCAAAACAAACAGAATACTAGTAGTGGATGAAGATATGCCTGGTGGTGCTTCTGCGTTTATATTGCAACAAATCTTAGAGCAGCAGAATGGATATTATCATTTGGATAGTAAGCCTAGAACATTGTCTGCGAAGCCACATCGTCCTCCTTACGGATCAGACGGTGATTATTTCACAAAACCATCTGTAGATGATATTATTGAAACTGTTTATGAGATCATGAATGATGTCAATCCACAGCAGTTTCCAAAATACTTAGCTTAAAAAAAGCTAAGTATTTTGATTAAAATATAGAAGCAGCGCCAATAAGTGCTGCTTTTTCAGCATATTGCGCTTGAATAATTTTATATTCTGAAAAATAATTATCTAAATCAATTAAATTCCATGCTTTTGCAATATTTCCTCCGACTACAAAGCAATTACAGGAATATTTATCGCTAAAAAAAGCTAAGAAATCTTTTAATTGCGCACGATAATCTTTTATTAATGTGTCAAATTCTTGAGACTTACCATGATTGTCAATTATCTCTTTGAGTCCTTTTTCTTTACTTCCTTTTAAAGATTCAAAGGTTTTGGTAAACCATCTTGTAACTAAATATTCTTCAAAAATTGATTCTCGATATTTTTCTTTCCACAAGTCCGCATCAAAAGCTTTCTCATTTTGTGACCATACAGCACTGCCTAATCCTGTTCCTAACGTAATACCTAATACTTTTTCTTCCGAAGATAAATTTTGAGCATAAACTTCGCCTTGTAAAAATGCCGCGGCATCATTTATGTATTTTATTTCAATTGAAGGTATTTCCAATTCGTTTTTTAAAGCTTCTGTTACGTCCAATTTGTAGATAGCATCGTATTTATCTTGATTTTTCATTAACGATATTCCCTTCTCATAATCAAAAGGACCTGGCATTGCTATTCCAATATGGTCAATTGTTCCATCAAATTTCTCTAGGCAAGATTTTATATTACCCGACCATCCTTGGAAAATCGATTTAGCATCTGAAGACGAATTAATATGGGTACGTGAAAGTGTATATGATAAAATTTCCCAATTTTGGGTATTAACAATAGCAGAAGTAATATGAGTTCCACCAATGTCACACGCTAAAATAAAAGAAGGGGCTTCTGACATAATTGCAATTAGATTAACTTAGTTATCATTCAAAGATATGTTTTCTTATTAAAATTTGAACATAAAATTTTTAATAAGTTAAATTTTAATTACATAAACTGCGATCCACGTAGGTTTTACCGCCGTTTTTATTTATATAATAGCAGCCTCCTCGAGGACCATGTATATAGGTTCTGCCAGAATTATTCTTCGAACTACTTCTAATATTTTGAATTTTGTTATTGGAAGAAGAGGGGGTACTTGAAGTTGATTTACTATTCACGTATTCCCAAGTGCCATTTGATCGAAGTAATACTTTCTTTCCATCTTTTGTCATGGCATATTGGTCTTGAGCTTGCACCATTAAAAATAGCATCAAACTAAGGAAGGTGAAGAATAAAGATTTCATAGGTAATAAAAGGTTAAATAGTTTCCGTAAAAATACGGAAACTATTTTAAATATGGGTATAAGCTCTCTGCTTGAGCAATTGATCAGCAATAACTAAAGCCGCCATCGCTTCCACAATAATTACAGCACGAGGAACGACACAAGGGTCATGTCTACCTTTACCTGAAATTGTTGTTTCATCTCCTGCTTGATTCAAAGTTTCTTGGTCGCGCATAATCGTAGCAACAGCTTTGAAAGCTACTTTGCACGTGATATCCATGCCGTTAGAAATTCCACCTTGTATACCGCCTGAAAAGTTTGTTTTAGTAACCACTTTACCGTTTTCGGTGATAAAAATGTCATTGTGCTCAGAACCACGCATTCTAGATCCTTCAAAACCAGAACCATATTCGAAACCATGAACAGCATTGATGCTTAACATGGCTTTACCTAATTCAGCATGTAATCTGTCGAAAACTGGTTCGCCTAATCCCGCAGGAACACCTCTAATAATAGTTGAGATACGTCCACCCACGGTATCGCCGTTTTTGCGAATGTTATCAATGAAATCAATCATTTCATTCGCAGTTGCAGGGTCTGCGCATCGTGCAATATTGGATTCACGTGTTTCTAATAAGGCTTTTAAATCCGAAGAATCAACATTTGGTGCTTCAATCTGACCTACGCCAGATACATGAGCAAAAATCTCAATACCTTGTTGTTTTAAAAACAACTTCGCAATAGCACCTGCAGCTACACGAGCCGCTGTTTCGCGCGCTGAAGAACGACCTCCGCCACGGTAATCACGAATACCATATTTCATTTGGTACGTGTAATCAGCGTGTGAAGGACGGTATTTGTCTGCGATATGCGAATAATCTTTAGAACGTTGATCTTCGTTAGGAATTACAATCGAAATAGGCGTACCTGTTGATTTTCCTTCGAAAACACCCGATAAGATTTGAGCCGTATCACTTTCTTTACGTTGTGTCGTAATTTTAGATTGACCAGGTTTGCGCTTATCCAATTCGGATTGAATAAAAGCTCCGTCAATCTCAATATTTGATGGGCATCCATCCACAATAACACCAATGGCTTTGCCGTGAGACTCACCGAAAGTGGTTATCCTGAATAAATCGCCAAATGAATTTCCTGCCATAATTTGATTTTAGTAGCGTAAATATACTTATTTGCTCACTAATAATTTTATATACTGTCATTCCGACGCTAGGAGAAACCTATACAATTAACAATTATCGCTTATTAATTCAAAATTAGATTTCTCTCTTCACTTCGTTCGAATGACGTTTTAAAACTCCGTCATTCCGACGATAGGAGGAATCTATACAATTATCTTTTATCAATTCAACTAGATTTCTCATTACGTTGCACTTCATTCGAATGACGATTATAAGTTCGGAATGAAGTTTTAATGTTTTATTCTGCTATCGAAAAACTTTGTGCTGTTAAATGTTCCCAATACATCGGATATGATTTGTCAACAACATTTGGTTCTTCAATTTGGATTTCATTGAAAACTAAAGCCAAAGGTGCAAAAGCCATTGCCATACGGTGGTCTTCGTAAGTTGCAATAGAAATAGCTTCTGGTTCTTTTACATTATCGGAATTTAAATGATACACTTCATTAACTTCAGTCAATGTAGCGCCAAATTTGCTAATTTCATTTTGTAAAGCAGTAATACGGTCTGTTTCTTTGATTTTTAAAGTTTCTAAACCAGTAAAAGATACATTACGTTTTAATGCTGCCGCTACCACAACTACCGTTTGTGCCAAGTCTGGACATTCTTTAAAATCAAATAACGTTTTATCTGATTTTGCATCTGATTTTTGAAGTAAAATTCCTTTTTCTTCAAAAGTCGTTTTTACGCCAAAATGTGTCATGATTTCAGCAATCGCAATATCGCCTTGAAGGCTATTTTTCTTTAAACCTGGAAGTCTAATTTCTGCTTCTAAAGCTAAAGCTACCATCGCATACCAATATGAGGCTGCGCTCCAATCAGGTTCTACATAAATCGTTGCTTCCTTCGCTTCTTGTGGCAGAATTTGAATATTATTGTCTTTCCAAGTATGTTGAATACCTGCTTCAGCCAACATATTCAAAGTCATTGTCACATAAGGGCGCGAGGTCAATTCACCTTCAATCTCAATAGTCAAGCCTTTTCTCAAGGATGAAGCTATCAAAAGGAGTGAGGATATATACTGACTACTTACATCACCTTTGATGGAAACTTTGTCTTTGCCTTGGAATAATTTGCCTTCAATATATAAAGGAGGGAAGCCCGCTTTTTTGACATAATGCACGTCCGCACCGATAGTTTTCAGCGCATCAACCAAAATTCCGATAGGACGTTGTTGCATGCGTTCCGTTCCCGTCAAGATGAAATCTCCTGGAATCAGGTTGAGATACGATGTCATAAAACGCATTGCCGTTCCAGCAGGACCGATATCAATTGTTTTTTGTCCTTCGCCTTCAGCGTTAGCGTCTTTAATAGCATTGGTCAATAATACGGTATCATCTGCTTCTGAAAGGTTTTCAATCGTCACCTTACCTTTGCTAAGGGCTTGTATAATAAGAGCACGGTTGCTCTCTGACTTGGAGCCAGTTAATTGAACCGTGCCACTTAATTTTTTTGTCGAATGAGATAGCTTAATGCTTGTATGACTCATTATGCCTCCGTAGCTGTTTTTACGTTCATAATCTCATTTTGCTTGCGAATAGACTCGTTGTGTAGTAATTCTAAGTATTTAACTGTGAAGTCTTCGCCTAAATTCAATGCTTTAGCTAATTGAACACGTTTTTGAACTATTTCATCCCAACGCGAAACTTGTAAGATAGTTACATTGTTATCACGTTTGTACTCACCGATTTTCTCCGCGATTTTCATACGGTCACCGATAGTTTTAAGGATTTGGTCATCCAATTTATCAATTTGTTGACGCAGTTCAGCTAATTTATCTTCGAACGCAGGGTTGTTAGATTCCGCTTTACGTACGTTAACACTATCCAATAAATCTGCTAAAGCAGCTGGCGTAACTTGTTGTTTTGCATCCGTCCAAGCTACTGAAGGGTCAATATGTGATTCAATAATCAAACCTTGCATATCCATATCCAATGCTTTTTGAGTCACATAAGGAATCAACTCGCGGTTACCACAAATGTGGCTTGGGTCATTGATTAAAGGTAATTCAGGAGCAATAGTTTTTAATTGAATCGCCAAATCCCACATAGGCTCATTACGGAAAGCAGTTTTTTCGTATGATGAGAAACCACGGTGGATAGCACCAATCTTCTTGATTCCAGCACGGTTGATACGCTCGATAGCACCTAACCATAATGATAAATCAGGGTTTACTGGATTTTTGATTAATACTGGGATATCTACGCCAGACTCTTGAATCGCATCTGCAATTTCTTGAACAGTGAACGGATTAGCTGTAGAACGTGCTCCTACCCAAAGCACGTCTACACCAGCAGCCAAAGCTTCTTTCACGTGTTGCGCTGTTGCAACTTCAGTTGCTGTCAATAATCCTGTTTCTTCTTTAGCACGTTTTAACCACTCCAAACCAATGCTACCAATACCTTCGAATTCTCCTGGACGAGTACGTGGTTTCCAAATACCAGCACGTAATACATTTACTTTACCAGTATTAGCCAATAAATGTGCTGTAGAAACCAATTGTTCTTCTGTTTCAGCACTACAAGGTCCAGCAATGATTAATGGTTTACCGTTTGTATCTATCCAAGAACTTAAAGGAAGGATGTCTAAAGAATGTTTCATTTTTTATTTGAATTTTTTTATTTACAATTTGATTAGTAACTCTTTATGTTTGTGTTATACTTTTTCGTTTTTGATGTATTCGCCCATGATGCTGAAATTTACCGTATGTTTCAGGACTTTTCGGATAGCGGCATCGTAGTCTGATTGCTTTTTCCATTCTACATCTACATAGAAATCATATTCATTTCGACGTCCAACGACAGGCATAGATTGGATTTTACTCAGATTAACATTTTGTTCAGCAAAACATTGCAATACTGCTGCTAAAGAACCTACTGCATTTCCAGTTTGGAATGATAAGGAAGCTTTATTAGCACCTTTTTGCTCTACGACTTCGTTTGCTAATATTAAGAAACGTGTTGCGTTCTTTTTGTGTGTCTCAATACGTTTTTCTAAAATATTCAGACCATAAATCTTCGCTGCATATTCACTTGCTACTGCTGCAGTATGTGTCAGCTTCTCATCTGCAATTTTCTTGGCACAACCTGCAGTATCCATACCTTCTTTAATAGTCCATTCTGGATGCTCTCCTAAGAATTCATCACATTGACGAATGGCAATGGGGTGGGACTCTACAAATTGAATATCATTCAATTTTACACCGGGCAAAGCCAGTAAATTTTGCTGAATATTTAAGTGTACTTCTCCAATAATATGGAATCTGTAATCTCTCAAAAGATTGTAATTCGGTAAAATACTTCCTGCGATAGAATTTTCAATTGCCATCACTACATAGTCTGCTTTGCCTTGTTTAAGCATTTCGCAGGTTTGTTTGAAAGAACCACATTCAATAGTTTCGATATCCTGACCGAAATATTTGTAAGCAGCCTCTTCGTGGAACGATGCTTTTACACCTTGAATTGCAATTTTTATACTCATGTCGTTTTTATGTTCACAAAAAAAGTCCCAGTTTCAAACCGGGACTTTAGTATTTATCTTCTTAACTCAACACTATAATTAGTCCCGTCCTTTATTGCTAAAATAAAAGAAGTAATAAAAATTATATGTGTTAAAGTTTTTCATTTCTCGTTTTGATAATCCAAAGGTATACGAATATTTTTTAATTCCAAAATATTTGTAAAAAAAATATTTTTTTGATCAATTTTTATCTTAAAAATGTGGTAAAAATATGCGGTATTTTCTTGTGAATTTTAGTTGTAAAATTAGGTGTTTTAAGGTGAAAAAAATATAAAATATTTGTTTATTCTTTATTAAGGCGGTTTATAACTTTTTAATTTTTTAAAATTATGATGAAATTTTTAATAAAGAATAACGCTTTTTATGTGTGTTTTTTAATATGTAAAATTTATAAAAAACATATAAATTTTAGTGTTGTTTGATGCTTTTATGAGTGGTTTTATAATTGAAATATATTTAATAATATTGTGTTCTTAACAAAAGGTAGTTTATGATATATGTATTAATAAGTGTTTGCTGTAGTGTATTGGTAGGGGTGTTAATCAAATTGGCGAGGCAAAAGCAGGTCAATGTACAACAATTAGTACTCTGGAATTATCCCACTACAGTAGTCCTGACATATTTATTATTACAGCCCCATTTGCAAGGTTTGCGATGGAATTCACTTCCTTATCAGTTTTATATTCCTTTAACGATTCTTTTACCGTCTTTATTTATGTTTATTGCATTAGCAGTGAAATATAGTGGCATAGTAAAAACAGATGTGGCACAACGTATGTCTTTATTTATACCGTTAATTGCATCTTTTGTGATTTTTAATGAAGTTATAAAAGTTAACAAACTTATAGGCATAGGAATAGGATTAATAGCGGTTGCCTATTCGGTCAGTTGGGGAAAGGGGCAGAATAGACGAACCAGAAAAAACTCCATATATCCAATTGTAGTATTCGTAGGAATGGGATTTATAGATATTCTTTTCAAACAAATAGCATTATACAAGGCCATTCCATATACTACATCCATGTTTATCGTATTTGTAGGAGCAATGATTTTTGCGTTTTTGATATTATTGTATCGAGTAGGAATACAAAATAAACGTTTGGACAAATCTGCAATTCTGTGGGGATTGATATTAGGTTTATTTAACTTTGCAAATATTTATTATTACATGAAAGCCCATCGCGCAATAGCTGATAATCCATCTATAGTTTTTACAGCGATGAATGTTGGAGTTATAGTCTTGGGAAGTTTGGTGGGAGTATTTCTGTTTAATGAAAAACTCAGCTTAACGAACAAAATAGGTTTAGTGCTGGCTGTAGTGTCAATACTTTTAATTGCATACCTGTGAGTTTATTTGAAGATACGTACTTTACTATTGAAGAGCCTGCCGAAGGTATATTTCGAGACAAGGGAAGTAAGTTTTTTGCTTATGCCTATCCTTTTAAGGATGAAAATAAGCTTAAGGAAATTATAGGAGAGCTAAAGTCGTTGCATCCAAAAGCGCGACATCACTGTTGGGCGTATCGTTTGTCGCCAGATCGAACAGTTTTTCGAGTGAACGATGATGGAGAACCATCTGGAACTGCGGGAAGACCTATTTTGAATGCCTTACTTTCCAAAGACGTTACAAATATTTTGGTTGTAGTTGTAAGATATTTTGGAGGTACTTTACTTGGAGTTCCTGGTTTAATTAATGCTTACAAAACAGCAACCCAAGAAGCTTTAGCTAATGCAGTTGTCGTAGAAAAAACAGTCAATGATGTGTATCAAATTGACTTTGAGTATTTGGCTATGAATGATGTGATGCGTGTCATCAAGGATGAAAATTTTACTGTTTTGGACCAACAATTTGATAATGCTTGTGTTATGACTGTAGAAATGCGCAAAATGCAGGTTAATACTTTTATGCAGAAAATGGAAAAGGTCGAAGGCGCTCGCATTACGTATTTGCGAACGCTTTAAATACTAATTCGGTGAAAGTCCTTTTCGTGTAGAATCGAATTTCAATAGAATAAACAATAATATTGTAAAACTCCATAATGAGGAGCCACCGTAACTAATAAATGGTAATGGAATTCCAATAACAGGTACAATACCTATTGTCATTCCAATATTGATAAAGAAGTGGAAAAATAGGATAGAAGCCACTCCGTAAGCATAAACTCGCGCAAAAGTGGTGCGTTGCCTTTCAGCAATATGAATGATACGCAAAAGCAAGAAAATATAGATACCTATCAAAGTTAAACAACCAACGAATCCCCATTCCTCACCAACTGTACAAAAGATAAAATCCGTACTTTGTTCTGGAACGAAATTGTATTTCGTTTGTGTCCCTTGTAAATATCCTTTTCCAAATAATTTTCCTGAACCAATAGCAATTTTGGATTGGTTAAGATTATAACCCTGACCTTTCGGGTCATCCATTTTGCCTAATATAATATCAATACGATTTCTTTGGTGCGATTGTAAAACATTTTCATAAGCAAAGTCAACACTTAACACGTATACACTAGCAACAGCGAAAATTACTCCTATATCGATTAAATACTTTCTTTTCTTACCGAGTAAAAATATAAATACAACACAGACAGCAGCGATTAGACCAATTAAAATCCACTGATTTACCAATAAGGCTAAAACGAACAAGAGTATAGCTAAACCACCAAATATAAGCAGTTTCGTTCCTACAAATCCTTCACGGTAAAATACAAATATTAGGGAAAAGAAGGCTAGAGCAGAACCTGTATCGGGTTGTAACATAACCAAAAAAACTGGAAAAAGCACGATACAAGCACCTATAACTAAACCCTTCATTGTTGGGACTTTGTTAGTCTGGGTATTTAGAAAATAAGCTAAGAGGAGACAGGTCGCTAATTTTCCGAATTCAGAAGGTTGTAAGCGGAAACTTCCGATAGGTATCCAAGCTTGATTACCTCCGACATTTCGTCCCACAACCAATACTGCTACGAGTAGCAATGTTACGACCACATAGATAAACGGAGTCGCAGAAATAAAAAATCGTTGGTCTATGATAAGTATACTGAAGCCAATTATTAGAGCAGTAAAGATATAAATTGACTGTTTGCCATAATTGGTAGCCATACTGAATAATCCTGGATTTTCAGGGTCATATACAGCAGCATGAATGTTGAACCAGCCAATAAGACATAATAGCAACCACAAACAAATAGTCACCCAATCAATTTTTCCCAGAAATCCTTTCTTATCATTGTGCATAGTTTCTTCTTACTTGACTATGGTGAACCAATAAATTTTTGTTGTTTTTCTCCCGTGCTGCAGCTTGTTTTACTGGAGTAGAATTATTTTGTGAATTCTTTGTGCTATCTTTTTTTTCTTTTACCGTAGGCTTAATTTCCTTGGTTTTTACTTTAGGCAAAATAACAGCATTCATGACACGATCTTGGATATATTTTGGTAATGTAATCGTATCCTTGATATATTTTTCTACCAGCATACTGGCGATCGGAGCAGCCCAAGTACCACCATATCCTGCATTTTCTACAAATACTGCGATAGCTATTTTAGGATTTTCTCGAGGAGCAAAAGCAAAGAATACCGCGTGGTTTTCCCCATGAGGATTTTGCACTGTACCGGTCTTACCACACATTTCAATACCGGGAATTTTAGAAGCGGCAGCTGTACCAGAAGAAACCGCACGACTCATTCCCTCAATTACCGGTTCGTAATATTTAGCATCTACACCCGCCCAAATTTTTTCTGTAAATTCCTTTTTTACAATTTTTTCCTCGCCAATACCTTTAATTAAGTGTGGTCGATAATAGAATCCTCGATTTGCCACAATAGCCATAATATTTGCCATTTGCAAAGGTGTAATCCCTAATTGACCTTGACCAATAGATTGTGATATGTTGTAACTAGAAGTCCATTTGTTACTGCCAAAATTTTTAGTGTAATAATCCGCAGGGAATACATTTCCACCTTTTTCACCAGGTAGGTCAATACCTAGAGGATGACCTAAACCGAATTTCATTAATCCATCACGCCATAAATCGTAAGCTTTGTAACTCGGCATACCACGTCTATCGAGCATATGTGCATAGACATAACCGTAATAGGTGTTACAGGACTTTTGAATTGACTTTACTAAATCAGTGGGACCATCTACGTGGGTACAGCGCATTATTGCATTACGGCCATAACGATAACCCCCAGGACAATTGAAAATTGTCTGTGCATTGATCACGCCCGCTTGTTGGGCTGTAAGTGCTGCAACAACCTTAAATACAGAACCAGGAGGATATGATGCTTGAATTGGTCGGTTAAACATAGGTTTGTAAGGGTCGTTCAACATTTTCATGTAGTTATTTCCCCTTTCGCGCCCAACCATTAAATTTGGATTATAACTCGGACTACTTACATAAGTTAAAATTTCTCCCGTAGATGGCTCTATAGCTACTACAGACCCTAATTTATTGCGCATCAGTTTTTCAGCTAATAGCTGCAATTCTTTGTCTAATGAAGAAACAAGACCTTCTCCCGAAATAGCTAAAGTGTCATATTTACCTTCCATGAACGAACCTTGAGGCCTATTCAGGGCATCTACCATTTGGTTTTTAACACCTCGTGTTCCGCGTAATAATTCTTCATAAGAACGTTCAACTCCTGAAGCGCCTATATAATCACCCGAGCGATAAAATCCCTTAGAGCGCTCGATATCTTTCTCTGTGACTTCTAAAATATAACCTAAAAATTGCGCAGCAACGCTATCTGGATAAGTACGTATATTACGATCTACAGTATAAAAACCGTTGAATTTATCCATATGTTCCTGAAGAACAGCAAAGGTTTCTTTTGGAATTAATTTTTCAAAGATGGAAGCCCGGTAAGGAGAGTGGTCACGCGCTTTTTTCATGCGCTTATCAAACCCTTCGCGGTCTATATCGATCAATCTACAAAGTAGTGCAGTATCAATGTTTTTGGCTTCCTTAGGAATGACCATCAAATCATATACAGGTTCATTCTGTACTAAAATTTCCCCATTTCGATCTAAAATAACACCACGAGCTGGATATTCTATTACTTTACGTAGGACGTTGTTATTGGCTGATAATAAGTAAGAATCGTCAATTATCTGTAAGTAAAATAATCTAGCGATTAGAGTCAATGCTATAATAAGGATAATACCTTGAATAACGTATTTACGTTCGAAAAAACTATTCATGAAAGAACCTTATTAATTAATGACACGAGACTTTTTGTGGTATGTCAATAAGCTTATAACAAATATTAATATTAATGTAAACACCCCGCTTAATGCAATACTGAGGAGTGTATGTATAAAATTATAAAAAGAGAATGCTTCTACAAAAAATAAAACAACATGATGAATTAGTACAGACAATACGATATAGGTACTGTACCATTTAAAACCCATATTTCCCCAAGAAGGTGTATTAAAAGATTCTTGTTCATCCAATTCAATCGTAATTTTATGAAAGAATATTCTGAAATAAGCTACGGCTACACAAGCTGCAGCATGTATACCAATACTGTCGTAAAACGCATCAATGGATAAACCTGTAAGAAATGCTAATGTATAAAGCAAAAGATTTGGTAATCCAATAGGCAACAAGAGAATGATGAGGATATATGGAAATGCTACCGCTATATTGTAATATCCTATATTCTTAAGCACTGCTACTTGGAGAATAAGTAACACCAAAAAACGAATGATATTAAAAATTATAATTCTACCCATTGTCTTCGTTTAATGCTTCTAACTCTAATTTTTCCTTCGCTAATTTGTCTTTGACTATATACACGTGGGTTAATTTCTCAAATTTTGTAGTCAACAAGATTCGAACATCCTTAAATGATCCACCCGAAACAATATCTGTTTGAACAACATATCCCACTTTTATTCCTTTCGGAAATTTAGTCGAATATCCCGAAGTATAGATTGGTTGTCCGACATACAATTTGACGTGGTTAGGAATATCTCGAACCATAGCAAATCTAGATTCTGTATTATCTCCCCATACTAATGAACCAAAAGCTGAAGACGTGGAATCCACTGAAACAGAAATTTTGGTATCTGGATGCAGTAAGGATTTTATGGTACTGAAGTGCGGAGAAACATTTAAAACTGTTCCAACAACACCGTTAGAAGTAATAACGCCCATATCTTTTTCTATACCATCCAAAGATCCTTTATTGATAGTAATGTAGTTGCTTCGTTGATGTACACTATTATTTACTACAGATGCAACGACAAATTCAAAACGACTTGGATTGTCCATGGAATCTGTGTTCAATGGTTCATTAATACTGTCTTTTGCCACCATTTCTTGCAACTGATGTCTTAGTAAGGCATTCTCATCCAACAAATCTTTATTTGCTTCGGCAAGATGCATGTATTCTTTCCAAGAATTGACATTACTATAGAAAGATCCAACAACGACGTTGGAAGAATTCACAAAAGAAGAGCGTTGATAATTATTGTTGTTAACAACAAGAGCTAATGAAAACACGAAAAATAGTATAAACCAAAAGAAGGCATTATATCGGACTAAGAAGAGCCACAAATTTTTCATGAAAAGGTGTGTTGACTAAATTTAAATTTATTGTTAACAAATACGCGATATAGAAGAAGTAATACTTTTCTATATCGCGTCTAAATATTTTATATTGAGAAGATTATTGCATTAAGAATTTAAATCTTCCAATGTTTTTCAACGCAATACCAGTACCACGAACTACCGCACGAAGAGGATCCTCCGCCACATGAACTGGAAGTTTTGTCTTAGCTTGAATACGTTTGTCCAGCCCTCTTAATAAAGCTCCACCACCTGTTAAATAAATACCAGTTTGGTAAATATCTGCAGATAATTCAGGAGGAGTGATCTCCAAAGCTTTTAGAATTGCTTCTTCAATTTTAGAAATTGATTTGTCTAGACAATGCGCTATCTCCGTGTAAGATACTGTAATTTGCTTTGGAATACCAGTCATTAAATCACGACCTTGAACAGCAAAATCCGCAGGCGGATCTGATAATTCTGGTAATGCAGCACCTACTTCAATTTTTATTTTTTCAGCAGTACGCTCGCCAATCATGATATTATGTTGACGACGGATGTATTGTACGATATCCGAGTCAAAATTGTCACCAGCTACACGAATAGACTGATCACACACTATACCTGATAATGCTATAACAGCAATTTCTGTTGTACCACCACCGATATCGATAATCATATTTCCTACAGGCTCTTCTACATCAATACCGATACCTACGGCAGCAGCCATGGGTTCGTGAATAAGATAAACTTCCTTAGCTCCCGCAATTTCTGCTGAATCACGTACAGCACGTTTTTCTACCTCAGTAATACCTGAAGGTATACATACTACCATACGCAAGGATGGGAAAAACCAAGATTTACCATTATTAACCAGTTTCACCATACCGCGAATCAATGCTTCTGCTGCAGTGAAGTCAGCGATTACACCATCACGTAGAGGTCTTACTGTTCTTATATTGTCGTGCGTTTTACCTTCCATTTGCATCGCTTGTCTACCAATAGCAATTACTTTATTGGTAGTGCGATCAAATGCTACTATCGAAGGTTCATCCACTACTACTTTGTCGTTATGTATAATTAGGGTGTTTGCCGTCCCCAAGTCAATCGCAACTTCTTGCGTAAACCAATTGAATAAACCCATTTAAAAAGTCCTGATTCTTTGTGAAAAATTTGAACAAAATTAATTAAAAAAACTGATTATGATAATAGCTTCACGATAAAAACCGATAATAAATTTTCTTTTTTATTAGCAATTCGATATTCTATTCTCGTATCCGTATTTAACGCACATTTTTATTGAATTATTGCACATCCAATTTTATGTAGTAGTTGAATGTATCTACTTTTAGGTTGTCTTTTTTCAATCCTTCAATGTTTATTTTTGAAAAAGTGTCCGTTAATATTACTCGCTTGAGTGTATTTTCCGTACCTAAATGAATTGGCATTTTGAATTCTTTAACATTTGTTTTCCATCGACCTAAAGCCTCGCCATTAGAGTTAAACTTTATTTCAAGAGTAGGAATAACGTTGGTTTGAACATACTGCTCAAATACCTTGCTTAAATCCAGCGCAGAATGCTTGGAAATATAATTAACAATATCATTATAATCTACCTGATTGTGTTTGAAATCTTTATTTAAACTTCTCAAGATAAACCGCCATTTGGTATCGTCATCCACCATAGTTCGTATCATATTCCAAAATACGCCGCCTTTGACATACATATCTCCTGATCCTTCTTTGTTGACATGGTAAGGACCTTGCATAGGTTTATCATTTAAGATTCCGCTACGATTTCCATACACATAGTCTTGCCCAGGTTTTTTACCATAAAAATATTCTATAAATAAAGATTCGGAATAATTGGTAAAACTCTCATGTATCCACATATCAGCGATATCTTTTGCCGTGATATTGTTTCCAAACCACTCATGACCGCTTTCGTGAACGACAATGAAATCCCATTTTTTACCCCAACCCGTATTGGATCCATCTCTTCCTAAATAGCCATTCTGATACTTGTTGCCATAAGCAATAGCAGATTGATGTTCCATTCCCAAATGCGCCGTTTCCACAATTTTATAACTGTCTTCGTAGAAAGGGTAAGGACCAAACCAATATTCAAAAGCTTCTAATGTTTGTGCAACATTTTTCTTCAAGTGCGCTCTTTTTTCTTCGGTGTCATTCTCGCGGAGAATATAATAGTCCGCATCCATCATCCCATCTTCTGTTTTGATTTTTTGCCGAAATCGTACGTAGTCGCCGATATTCAAAGAGACATTGTAGTTGTTAATCGGATTTACTACTCGCCAATGGTATTTGGTATATCCATCTTGCAGCGAATCTACTTTTATCAGCCTTCCGTTGGACACGTTCATGACTTCTTTTGGAACGGCTACCGATATAAGCATACTATCAGGTTCATCGGATTGATGATCCTTATTTGGCCACCATGCACTAGCACCAAGACCTTGCACAGCTGTAGCTACAAAAGGTTTTCCATTACTGTCTTTTTTCCAATCAAAACCACCATCCCAAGGCGCTCGAGTAGCATGAATAGGGTTTCCGGAATAATATACTTTGAAAGTTTCTACTGTACCTTTCTTAATCGTTTTAGGAAATGTGACAAAAACAGCATTGTATTCTCTCGTGAACGCTAGATTCTGTCCTTCATATTCCACTTTGTCTACCGATAGATTATCGAATAGGTCAAATTGTAATTTCTTAAAATCCTGAATTGCTTTAATTTTAAAAAGGTTAGATCCCGATATAAATTTATTGTCGATATCTACTTTGACATCCAAATGGTAGTATTGGACATCATAACAGGTCCTTAATGGTGTTAATTGTCCTCGAAGAGAATCAGCTTTATTATATAGATCTTTTGCGCGCATCAATTGCGCTTTGGATGGGGCAGAAGTTAGGCAGAATGCAGCTATAATCGTACTTGCAAAAAAAGTTTTATTCATTTATTTCTATGTAATCTGATGATTTGGGAATGTTCTGTAAAATAGGTTTCCAGTTTTCGGGCAGTGTGGTGAGTTTGCGTGCCACTAAATTAAGCCAAGCGCCATCTACATTTACGATAGCAGCTACATCTCCGTTTGATTTTAAAATTTTATGTTGGAAGGAAAATCTACCGTTTATCGTATTGAATTTACTTAGTTCTGTGGATACTTTGATGAACTCGTCTAGCTTAACTTCACGATGGTAAATGAGTTCTTCGCGAAAAAGAATAGGACCAATTTTATTTTTAGCAAATTCATCTAACGATAATCCTATTTTGTTTAACATATTGCTTCGGGCTTGGGCACAAAAATCGGCATAAGCGGAATGTCTAAGGTGTCTATTAGCGTCTATTTGACTCCATAGCACCTGTCCTTCATAATAGATGTTGTCGTTCATAATTAATTCATATGCCCTAAAATAGTAATTAATATCAATTTATAGGCTTAAACCTTAAAGTAAAAGAGCGATAAAACCTATTTTATCGCTCTTTTTAGTCCTGAATATTTTTATATATTAAATTGGAGAGGCTAACTGCATTAATATAGCCGTTAACCAACCAGCATAGGTTCCAATAGCGTAGCTAAACACCGATAAAATAACACCAACGGAAATTAGTGAGGGGTGGAAGGCAGCTGACATTACTGATGCTGATGCCACTCCTCCAACATTTGCCATACTTCCTACGGCATAGTAGAAGAAAGGAATTTTAAAGATTTTAGCTACTATAAATAGAAGTAAGGCGTGGAATGAAATCCAAAGGATACCAACAATAAATAATCCAGGGTTTTGGAGAATGGCCAAAATGTCCATTTGCATACCGATAGTGACGATCAACATGTACAACAAGGCTGTTCCCATTTTGGAGGCGCCTACATTTTCTAGTTTACGCAAAGGTGTAAAAGAAAGACAAACACTGATAATAGTAGCAAATAGTATTATCCAAAAAAATGTATTGGTCAAAGAGAAGGTCTCTAATTGAGGATAGTTAACCATAATGTAAGCAGCTACTGGCTCAGCAAAAAAGGTAGCCAACCCTGTTCCAGCAAATGCCACTGATAACATAATTATGATATCTTTAGTTTCTGGCATTTTAGCATTTTCTTTCGCTTTTTTCTCCAATTTCACCATTAATTCATCTACATCTCGTGCGTCAGCCTTGAAAAATTTATCCATCAATTTGCTTTTGCTCGCACCATATAATAAAAGTGCCATCCAAGTGTATGCTACGAATACGTCGACTGCAATAATAGAAGAAAAAAGCTTCGGTGAAGGTTGAAGGATTTCTTTTAAAGCGACTTGGTTAGCGCTACCACCAATCCAAGACCCTGCAAGTGAACCCAGACCTCGCCAAACTTCATCCGGACCAGAGCCTCCAACTACTTGTGGAGCTACTAATGATGTAAGGTAAACCGCTAATGGTCCTCCGAGTAATATTCCGACTGTTCCGGTAATGAACATCAATCCCGCCCTTTTGCGTAGGGCCCACATTTCTTTAATATCCAAATTAAGAATAAACAAAATCAAACATGCAGGAAGGAAATAGCGACTTCCGATAGTTGTTAATGGAGAATTAGCTCCGTCAAATACATGAAATGAATTTAAAACTCCGGGTAAAAAATAGCATAAAAGTAAAGGGGGGATAATATCATAAAAGCCTTTTATGAATTTGTTATTGATTCCAGAAGTATAAAAAACTAATCCTAAGATTGCCATCAGTATACCGACAATCACAGTATTATTGGTGATAAGTGGTTCTATTTGTTGTACGCTTTCCATGGTTTATCATTAAAATGCTGTGAAAATATGTAATATTTTTGATGTTTTTGGTAATAAAAACAGAAAGTAATGACTTTCAACTTCCTAAAAATTATATAAAGTTGCATATTTAACGTATGAAATATTCTAGACGAAATTTTATTAAAACAAGTGGTCTTGTACTAGGCACTTTGCCTTTTGCATCTATGGCCAATTCAATAAACCTGAATAGAAAAATTAAAGTAGGATTGATAGGTTGTGGGGGTAGAGGAGTAGGTGCACTAATACAGGCTATGTCTGCAGATCCTGATGTTATTATTACAGCTTTGGCTGATGTTTTTCCGGAACAAGTGGATCAAGCATTGAAACTTGCGATGAAAAAGGATAGTGCAAGAGTGGATGTGCCTAAAGAAAGACAATTTTTAGGTTTCGAAAGTTACAAAGATCTTATAGATACCGATGTTGATATAGTTTTATTGTGCAGTCCGCCAAATTTCAGACCTGATCATATTGAATACGCTGTAGCAAAAGGCAAACATATTTTTTGCGAAAAACCTGTAGCGATTGATATCCCTGGACTTAAACGGGTGATGGAAACAGTAAAAATTGCTAAAGAGAAGAATTTAAATATTGTGTCTGGATTCTGTTTTCGCTATTTGACGCCCAATCGTGAAATTATGAAACGTGTGTCTGCAGGTGATATTGGGGAGGTAAAATCGGTGACTACTTTTAGGTGTGGTGGCGAGAATACGTTAAAACCACGTCTAGCTTCTTATAATGAAATGCAGTATCAATTAAAAAACTGGTATTATTTCCAGCGTTATGCTGCAGATCTAATCGTAGAACAAACTGTTCATAGTCTGGATTATATGAATTGGATTATGAATAATAAATTGCCAAAATCTGTTTTTGCAACTGGTGGAAGACAAACATGGAAATGGGATGCTATTGGCAATGGTTTCGATCATTTTGCAGTAGAATATGATTATGGGAATGGGGTGAAAGGAGTACATTTTGGAAGACAACAAAGCGGAACAGATAGTCGTAATTCTGTAGAGGTTTTAGGTTCTAAGGGAAATGTTGAAGTTAACCTGATGAGTTCTTATAAAATTCACGGAGAAAAGCCGTACGAGTTTTCAGGCAATTCTAATAATATGTACCAAACGCAGCACGATGAGCTTTTAGCAGCGGTGCGCTCAGGTAACGTAATAAATGATGGTGATCAAATGGTAAATTCTACCTTATTGGCCATTTGGGGTAAAATCTCAGCTTACACAGGTAAACGCATCACTTACGAGCAAATTATGTCTTCCAAAGAAGTGCTTAGTCCGCTTTCTAAAGATTTTTCTTGGGATATGCCTGCGGACAATATGGAAATTGCTAGACCAGGTATGAAATCATTTGTATAATGGAGAAGATTAAAATATTAGTAGTAGGTTGTGGCAATATGGGGGCTTCTCATGCAAAAGCTTACCACGATTTTCCAGAATTTGAAATAGTCGGTTTAGTATCACGAGGTAATAGTAAAGTAGCGCTTCAGCAGAGTTTAGGATCAGATTACAATTTGTTTGAAGATTATGAAGAAGCTTTAGTCGAAACAAAACCTGATGCTGTGTGCATTTCGACTTATCCCGATACACATGAAGAATATGCCGTAAAAGCGTTTGAAGCAGGCGCGCATGTTTTTATTGAAAAACCTTTAGCGGATACTGTTGTTGGTGCTCAACGCGTGATCGATGCGGCTAATAAGACAGGGAAGAAGTTGGTCGTAGGATATATTCTAAGACATCACCCTTCTTGGATGCGTTTTATTGAGGAAGGAAAAAAACTAGGTTCACCGTTAGTTTTTCGCATGAATCTCAATCAGCAAAGCCAAGGTTATATGTGGGACGTGCATCGTAATTTGATGAAGAGCTTGAGTCCAATTGTTGATTGTGGAGTACATTATATTGATGTAATGTGTCAAATGACAACTGCTAAACCGATGTCCGTTTCAGCTATAGGTGCTCGCTTGACAGAAGACATTCCGACGGACAATTATAATTATGGCCAATTGCAGATTCGTTTTGATGATGGGTCTGTTGGTTGGTATGAAGCTGGATGGGGGCCTATGGTTAGCCAAACTGCTTTTTTTGTGAAAGATGTATTTGGGCCAAAAGGTTCTGTTTCCATCGTTGCAAAAGAAGCATCAAAGGATGGAAAGTCCGATTCTATAGAAGCGCACACCAAAACCGAGTCCATACGGGTACATCATGCAGCTATCGATTCAAATAATAACTTTTTACAAGAAGATAAATGGATTAATTTGACGGATGAGCCCGATCATCAAGAATTGTGCAATCGTGAACAGAGGTTCTTTTACGAAGCAATTATTAATGATTTCGATATATCCAAATCGATGGACGATGCGCTAAATAGTTTAAAAATTGCATTAGCTTGTGATGAAAGTGTCAGAACAGGGGAAATAGTTAAGCTATAATACCAACTAAAGATATTTAATAAGGCCGTCTCAAAATAATTGAGGCGGCTTTTTTAGTTTTAAATGAATCC